>JAPPJA010000138.1:297-3021 GCA_028874675.1 Chloroflexota bacterium | reverse complement strand
ACGTCTGGGCCACTTCCTCCCGCTCTTCGTAGCTCTGGTGCTGCCGGAACAGGACGCCCTGCCGGACGTTGCTCTCGGTCTGCCAGCCATCGGTGGGATGGGCCTCCTGGACATAGACGACAAAGAACTCCACCTGGCCCCGGTATTGTTCGTAAATGCTGGACATGCGCTCAGCCTGGGCGCGGAAGGGAGGTCAAGTATAGCTGCCGAAGGCCAGTGCCACCGGCCTACTGTCCCGAAAGTCCGAAAGCCGTACCCGTTCCTCCGAGCCCAGCCGCTTCAGGTGAAAATCCTCAGGAAATTCGCCAGCCCTGGGTCCGGTCTCGTCCCTGGCAAGGATGGCCTCTAAAGCGCTCATCGCTTCCCGGGTCAGCACATCCTCCCACTCTTGCAGCAACTCCCTGGCGGAAGTACGGCCGTCACTCCTGGCCAGGTCCGGGCTGTTGCCACGGGTGTCCTTGATTGCGGCAACCACTCGCTGGACGCTCTTCCGGTCGTCCCCGTTTAGGCTGCTAATCTTGCTGTCACGCTGTGACTTCAGCATCTCGGCCTCGCCTGGACGCGGATTTGAAATAGGTGGGCCCCCGCTGTTTTGTCGCGAGGGCCCCGAAACCTAGCTTACCTGCACTTCTACCGGGAAGACCATATTGTTGCCGTATCCCCGGCCGTCCCACTTGTTGGGGAATTCCATTGGCTGGGTCTCGCCGAGGCTGTTGGTGGCCCGCGACATCAGCGTGTAGCGGCCGGGACCCGGGGGCTGCCACCGGTACTGCCAGCGGAACCAGGCATAGGAACTGGCCCTCGGCGCCAGGTCCGCCAGGTCCCACGTTTCGCCTCCGTCGGCGCTTATCTCCACTTTAGTCACCTCTTCCTCGCCCGACCAGGCGGCGCCGGCCAGCGTATAACCGGCGGCGGGAAGGACCTCCCCGGGTGAGGGATTGGTGATGATGGACTTGACCTTCATCTTGGTGTGGTAGGTGTAGTATTCCGGGCTGTCCGGGCCGTTCTGGGTCATGTACCGTTCGGTCTGGTAGAAGCCCTTGAACTCGTGGTCCAGGACGTGGATGCCCACCAGCCACTTCACCGAATTCATGCCGTACCAGCCCGGCACCAGCAGGCGCAGGGGGTAGCCGTGATTCAGGGGCAGCGGCTCGCCGTTCATTTCGTAGGCCAGCATAGTGTCCTGTTGCTGGGCCTTGGCGATGGGCAGGCTCCGTTCGTAGGTGACGTCCGGCGGGTCGCCCACGGTTTCATCGGGGCCGTGGTCCGCTCCTTCGAACATTACCTCAACCGCCGAAGCCTTAACGCCCGCCCTTGCCAGGATGTCGGCCAGGGAGACTCCGGCCCACTCGGCGTTGCCCATTATGCCGTGGCCCTTGATCATTTCCATCACGGAGCCGGTCCGGGTGGACCTGGCCCAATAGTCGGGCACCGGGCTGTTCCCGCAGCATTCAAACGTAACCTGGAACCGCTGCTGCGCCATCCCCAGGATGTCGTCGAATGACAGGCTCAGCGGAGTCTCGACTTCTCCGTCAACCGTCAGCCGGTAGGTGTTGATGTCAATTTCCGGGCACTCCGTCCAGTGGTTGCGTATATAGAAGAGGTCGTTGGGGACTACCTCCTGCTGCAACGCCTCCGGGGGCGCCGCCCACGTGCGCAGGCCGGCGTTGGTCGGGATTAGCTGGGGCTGTACCGAGGTTCGCAGACTCCGGGTTGCCATGGTTGGCCTCCTGTCGAGTTATTTCAATTGCCACCGGATTCGGTGGCCCGTTTCCTTGCAGCCGGTTTGAAGCTGCAGGATCATCAGGGCACTTTCCTGGCGGGATGTCACTCCAGGTATTCGGTTTCCAGTTCCGTTGTAGGATACGTCACCAGCAGCCGCACTGGAATCCACAGCTTGTTGACCAGCTTGTGGGGTGTGCCCGGCGGCGCGAACAGGGTGCATCCTGCCCGTACAGTTCGCAGCTCATCGTCGATGATCAACTGCACCGCGCCGGCCGACACCATTATGGCCATGTCGGTGGGGTGCGTATGCAGCCTGCCCTCCCATCCCGGGTGCAGTTCAATTTCCTTGATGGTCAGCGACTCCGCGCCCTGCTCCGCTGAAATAAAAGTGCGCTCGGCCATATAGTCCGTTGGCGCCGACATCCTGATGCTGCTGTGTTCAATTATGGGCATGCATTACCTCAAGGTGAGTCCAATTCCCCTGGACTGTGAAGACCTCCAACGGCCTGGCTGGTCTGCATTGGACCTCCAGGCGGTAATCAGGCCCCGGCGTACTTCTCCCCCAGGGCCGTTTCCCAGCGCAAGTAGTTCATCATGTCCGCGTAGTTCCGGTCGGGGCCGCTGGCCACCAGGTCGGTTGGGGGACTCATCACCCCCGACAGGCCCGTCTCCACCGGCAGTCCGGCGGCGCGCCAGGCATTCATCCCGCCTGACAGAACGGCCACGCTGCTGTAGCCCATATCCCGCAGGGTAGCAGCGGCGAAAACGGAATTCTGGCCATCCCGGCAGGAAACGGTTATTGACGTGTCCTTGTCCGGTACCAAACCTTCTATTTGCAGTTCCAGCCACCCCCGCGGCGCCCAGCGCGCCCCCGGAACGTGACCCTGGGCAAAGTCTCCGCTGGTGTCCACGAAAATTACCGCTGAGCCCGAATCGGACGCTCTCGCCTGTTCCAGTTCCTGGGCCGAAATTTCTCTTGCCTGCGATTTGGCTTCCTCC
>JAPPJA010000138.1:0-287 GCA_028874675.1 Chloroflexota bacterium | reverse complement strand
CCTGAGCAGCTTCCAGTCCCAGGACCGGCTCGGCTGGCCCGCCGGTTTCCACTTCGAGGCCTGCTGCGGCCCAGGCGCCGACACCCCCGGCCACGGCGTAAACCTCTTCGTGCCCCAGTTGCCGGTACCACGATGCGGTAATGGTGGAACGCACCTTGTCGTCGCAGGCGAAGATGATTGGAGTGTTCCTGACCATGGCTACTTCATCCGACCGCTGCACCGCCTGTCCCCCCGGGAACCAGCGAAAACCCGGAATATGGCCTTCCCGGTACTCTTCGGTGGTGCGC
>JAPPJA010000427.1 GCA_028874675.1 Chloroflexota bacterium | reverse complement strand
AATGGTCTCTCTTTTTTCCTGCTATGATAAGCGTTTGTCTTACACTTAATTTTCGCACATCCGGCCCTTCCCGTCAAGGCGCGGCGGGCACCGCCCTGAAGTGGTTCCAAGGAGAGGGCTGCCTCCGGCGGCCCAGCTGCGGCTCCAGGACGCTGCGGCGCTCCCAGGGCACGGCGACGACTATCACCTTGGCGAGGCGTCCCTTCCACAGGATGGGTCTGGCAGCCACGGCCAGGCCATCCCCTTCGGCAAACTCCATCTCGCCGCTGTGGGCCGCCCGCTCCGCCAGGGAACCGGAGGGCAGGGCCTTGTCCTTACGGGGCATCCCACCCCGGCGGCCACAGATGAGCCGGGACCGGAACGCCCCAAAGCCTGCCGTCCGCTTCACCACCCTGGCCCGCAGCACGGCCGGCCCGGTCCAGCCTTCGGGGTCGCCCCGCTCCGTCCGCTCGTACAGGACCACCAGCAGGGGCGGGTCCCGTACCACCTCAGTAAGCCGCAGGGCCGCCGAGGAGTAGGCGCAGCCGAAGACGTCGTGAAGCGTCGCCACGTCCAGGCCGCTGGCCTGTGCATAAGGCACGAAGATGTCTGGCTGCATCAGCGCCGCCGCCGCGAAGCGTTCCGCCTGCTGGCAGATCACGGGGTTTGGCCCGGAGGGGACGGGCATCCCCGGCGAGTGGATTTCGGCCAGGCGCTCCAGGGTGATCTCGTACAGCTCGTGGAGTACCGTGTGGGCCTTGGAACCCTCCCACAGGTCCTCCCGGTGGTAGATGTGGTACTCGCCCCCGGGCTGGCCTACGTGGGCGCCCTTCAGTCCCTCCATCCGCCCTTCCTGCACCGTGCCGAACCCGGCCCGCTGCGCCAGGTCGGTCAACTCTTCCAGGGAAGGGCGGGGCGACAGCCCGAAGTAGTCCACGAAACGGGCGGCCAACCCTTCAGGGTCAACCCCTGCTGCCCGTAAGGATCGTCGTCCAGCAGGTCGCGGCAGAAGCCGCCCATGGTCTTCTCCATCATTCCAGCAGCCTCTTGCCGGTGAATTTCTCGTACATCTCCACGATGAACCGCTTGGCGTTGATGGTCATGGGGCCGTCGGGCCGGGTGCCCACCCGGAAGGCCGGATCGTCCAGCACGAAGCGGTAGGCCCGCTCCACGTCCATCGCCTCGTCGCCGTAGGGATCGGGCTGGGGCCCGTGTCCGGCCCGCCGGAGCAACTGCCGGGCGTCCACGTTGTAAAGCTCGGCCAGCTTGCGCACCACGTTGACGCCGGGGTGCTTCTCCCCACGCTCGATCAGGGACAGGTAGGAGGCGGACACCCCGGTGCGCCGGGCAGCCTCCCGCAGGCTCACCCGGCCCCGAAGCCGCTTGAGCAGGGCGCCGATGTCCTCGTAGCCCTCGGCTTCTTCCCGCAGGTCGTCCGCTTCCCGGATGTCATCGTATTCGTCCATGCTTCCCACCCCCCGTCGTCGGTGTCGGGCCGAACAGGTGTTACGTTTCTGCGGGTTGATTGTTACATCAAAGTAAACACTTTGTCAAAAGAGGGCCGTTAATGCCCTTTATCCGTTGTCCCTCTGGGCGAGCGATTGTTACACTCCATTTACAGAACGGAATTTCTAAAACCCAGCCAGAGTATACCCCACCGGCCCCCTCCGGGCTACCCCCGGAAGTCAGGCCGGTCCCCATAGAGAGAAGTAACCCATTGAGTAAGAAGCGAAGACTCACCGAGGACCAGGAGCGCCAGCGCATGGATGGGCTGCGCATCCTGGCCCGCATCATCGCCCGCCACTACCTGGCCCACCCGGAGCTGTATCCCCAGCCAATTGACGCCGCCGATGGCCGCGCCGAAATGGGCAACAGGGAAATGCGGCAGGAGACGCCGGAATGAAGCGCAGAATACCCGCCTTCCGCGCCCGGCTGAACCCGGACAAGGCGTGGGAACGGCTCAGCGTGCTCAACATGACCCAGAACGAACTGGCCCGGCGCATCGGCAGGTCCCGGAGCTTCGTCTCCGACCTGTTCCACGGTCGGCGTTGCGCCGCCGGCGAAACCCGCCGCCGCCTGATGGAGGTCCTGCAGGTCGCCCGCTTCGAGGACCTGTTCGTCATGGAGGAGAACGATGACTAACGACCGCGATGCCTCCGGCCACCGGCGGTTCCCGCCGGGCGTCGCCCTGATGCCCGAGGACTTTCCCCGGAAGCTGGCGGCGCTCAAGGCGCTGACCGGCCTCACCTGGGAGGGGATGGCCGACGCCCTGGGGGTGGACCCCCGCCAGCTCTTGCGCTGGCGCAATGAGGACGGCGAACCCAACGCCGGGGCAACGCTTTCATTGGCGCGCCTGGCGATCCGGGTGCCGGGGGGCCTGGCCCTGCTCCTGGACGAAGACGTGACCGTGATCCACCGACCGAGGAGGTAACTGCATGACATTGGCGGAACGGAACCTGTTGGAGGACTACCGGCCCCCGCAGTGGCCCGAGGACTTCGGGCGCAGGCTGGAGGGGCTGAAGGTGCTGGCCGGAGTGAAGTGGCGGGAGATGGCCCGGCTGCTGGGCGTCACCGACCGGGCCATCCTGCTGTGGCGGCGGGGTGAGCGCCGGCCCTCCGGGGCCAACATCCTGGCCATCACCCAACTGGCCCGCAGCATACCCGGCGGCATCGACGTGCTGTGCCAGGGCGACGCCGGGGCCTTGACCCTATGGGTCGGCGGTGGCGACGCGGAAGGTGATGCCCTTGAGTAACGGCATGAGCGGCGCGGCGGGGGACCGGAACTTGCGGTTTCCCGCGCCGTCTTTGCCCCAGGACTTCCCGGTGCGGCTGGAACGGCTGGAGGACCGTTCCGGCGTCTCGTTGGAAGTGATTGCCCTGTCCGCCGGACTGCCGGCCCGCTCGGGCCGCCTGTGGCGGGTGGGGCGGCCACCCAGCGAGGACGAGCTGCGGGCCATCGTGAGTTTCGCTTGCGCCGTGCCCGGCGGGGTCGCCGTGCTGCTGCTGGACGCATCCCAGCCCTGGCCGGTGCGGGAGTAGGTTGTC
>JAPPJA010000489.1 GCA_028874675.1 Chloroflexota bacterium | reverse complement strand
CGACGCCCATGAGGGCGGCCAGTTCGTTGAGGTTGAGGCCGCGCTCCCTGGCGGCCACGGACAGGTGGGACTCGGCCCGGCCCGTGGCGGCGGTTTCGCTGGTGCGATTGGCGCTGTTGGCGTTGTCCTTGCCGTTGGTCTGGACGTTGGGTTCGACGTTGTAGTTGACGGTGTTCGCGGAGTTGGCCTTCATGTCGTTTCCTCCAAAACGCAGAAAGCGGGGCCGGCCCCTTACCTTTCGGTTCAGGGCCGACCCCGCTGGGATTTAGGTATTCGGTTGTGATCTGGTCCAGAAACCGCTCTGGCGGCCCCTTGGGTAATGGCTTCCACCGCCCGGCACGGAAGCGCCGGCGATGGCTTGGGCGGTTACGGTTCGGTCATGGACGTTCCTCCGTAGTTGTGGTTATGGTTGACAGGGTTGTGGTGGCGGTCGCCGTCGGCGCGGCGACATCAAGGACTCGAGTCGGGGTGTCCCAGCCGGAGATGAGAATCCGGTGCTTGGCCAGTCGATAGCTTTCGCATTGCGCCGGAACGGAGCAGACCCACGTCGCCCCGGGACAGACGTTGCCCAGGAGGCTGACGTGGCGCGAGAGGGAAAAGCAGGAGCAGGTGGGAAAGAGGGCAGTTTGCGCCGCGCGGCGACGCCGTGAACGGGCGACGGCAACGTGCAGGACGCAACGAAGAACGCCGACGGTCCCGACGGGGACGGCGGCAGCAAGAGGAGCGGCTACCCCAGGGCGTCGCGGCGGAAATCGGCGCCAGCGCATACTCGGAGGTAACCGTGAATGAAGCGGGTAATGGCCACGCGGTGGACGAACGCGACGTCACCAACGACGGCGCGGCAGAGGCACACTACCGGCTAGACGATTTCGCACAGCCAGAGCGCGAGGTAAACGGCGGGGCGCCACAGCTGATTATGAGCGACGGCGCCGGGACGTGAGGGCGCGGCCGGGGGCGAAGCCGTTCCAGCCGCAGCATGAGGGGCGAGCGCGGTGTCGTATGCGCTCGGCGAGTTGGACCGAGGGTTTCAGGCCCTGGATTGCCGTGTCGGTTCCGTTTTCACCTCCTGGGCGATGTTGGCGATACTGACCACCGCTTTGCGAAACGGCGCCAGCTCGGTGTGGTGTCCCGCATCGACGTGGGCACCGGAGGAGCAGGGCTCGACTCCGTGGTCCGCGTCACGCAGCGGGTGGCGCTTGTCTCCGTTGAGGCCGTGTCAGGGAGAGCGAGGCTCGATCCCAGGCGAACGGTCCGGGTCGGGGACGGACCCGCCGGCTTTCGTTCGGGAAAGACTGGAAAAACCGTAAACTGCATTGATTATCGTCGGCGCTCACGTCGCAGGGAACGGATTTTGCAAGCGCCTGGCTCGCCTCGCCGGTGATCGCTTGCTCCGCGCTTGCTGGCGGCTAGCCGCCGTCATCTCCAACCCAGGAATGAGCCACGACGCCGCGCGGTCGGCCCCGGCCCTGACGGCAGCCGCATCGCCTATTTCCACCACGCCCCCTGCTCGAGTGCCCGGCGCAGCCAGCGCAGGATGAACCGCCGGGCCAATGCCTTCCTGGTGTTCGCCAGGGCCTTCCAGCGCCAGCGGGTCTGGTTCCGGCGGGCGAAGCCCACGGCGGGATACTCCGCCGGCGGCAACGTGAGGCCGTGCTCCTCCAGGATGGCCAGTTCCACGGTGAGCAGTTTCTCCTCCACCGTGAGCCAGGACAGGCCCCGGCCCACCCGGGGATGGCCGTCCCGCAGCTTGCGATACTCCCGCACCAGGGGCCAGGCGTCGCCGTAAACCTCTTCATCGTCATCCGCCGGTTCCACGGTCACCAGCTCCGGGTATTTCCTCCGGGGCGGCCCGGACTGTGCGTTGAGGCCCAACCCCTCAACCGGAGGAGCGGCATAGGTCTCCGTCAGGTCCGCATCCCCCGCCGGGGCCGGGGCAGACTTCCCGACTACGCTGGCGGTCTGGCCGTTGGCGACGGTGGTTCCCCCGGCCCGGCCGCCGGAACGCACCTCCCGGCGCAGTTCCTTCACCACCTCCTCCAACGCCGCCACCCGCCGCTCCAACCGGCGGTACTGTTCCTGGACCTCATTGCCGCCACCCTCCCCGGCGTTCCCGTCCCGGGACAGCAGCAGCAGTTCCAACGCCTGGCCCAGGTGGGCCGTCAACTCCCCGGACTTCTCGTGGCGGGCCAGGGTCTTGTAGTTGACGCCCAGGGCCTCCGCCGCCTCCAGCTTGCCCTCCTGCTCCACCAATTCCCGCAGGAACCTTCGCAGCACCAGCTCCCGCAACTCCCCGGCGTCAGCCATGCTCTCAATCCGCGCATCCTTCGCTTCCTGCTCTTCCATGTTCAATCTCCTGGCCGTGAGGTCCTGTAAGGGTCTGTCCGGTAGGGGGCAATCCCGCCCGGACCGGGCCACGCCAACGAACTGCTCGCTCCGACGTGGCCGGGCGCTTGCTTCCCAAAAGGGAATTTCGCCGGAACCCGCCCTTTCAACCAATCGCTCGCAGAACCGCCCCGAATTCCCTCGATTTCCGCCCGTTTCAGGTTCAAAACGCCGTCCGACTTCCCAAAAGGGAATTCCTTCCAATCTCTGTACACGGGTATGACATCACACCGGGCCTGTTTTTGCCCATTGCCCATAGGGGCGGTCACCGGCGTCCGCCCCTATGGGCAATTGTGCCGGTCAGTCAGCGTCCCCACACTTGGCTGTCGAACATCCGGTCTCAGACCGGCGACAGGAGGCAACCATGTTCCGGCGTCTTGTACCCAGGTCCCACAGCGCCCGGCGGCTGACCCTGCTCACCGCCGCGCTGCTGCTTTCGGCCATCGCCGCCATCCCCATGAGCGGCCTGGCCCTGGCCCAGTCCCCTCCCCCGGCCGACGACATCAGCCTGGTCAACCGGGACCGGCAGCTGGTGGAGCGCAAGAAGGACGGCGACTTCGTGGCCCGCCCCGTCTTCAGCCGCCAGGTCGGCGTTCTCTACTACGCCATCCGCCACCCGGACACCGGCGACTGGCTCACCAA
>JAPPJA010000322.1:1138-3036 GCA_028874675.1 Chloroflexota bacterium | reverse complement strand
CCCTTGGGCGTGGTAATTTCCAGCAGCGTCTCCAGGATGTCGCGTGGCAACTGGGATATAACATCCCTGGGCAACTCCATTGGATTGACGGTCTGAAGCCTCAGGGTATGCGGGTTCCCCGGCAGGGACCCATCCAGGTCCCTGATGTATCCGGTGCCTATGACCACGCCCCAGGTGGCCATGAACTGCCTGAAGGTTTCCGGGGTATCCGGATCGGCCAGAAATACCAGCCGTCCCGCGGACGGACGGTCAGACCCGTCCGGATTTTTGCCCTGGAGAAACAGGTTCAAAACCTGGGCATGAGACTCCGGTAGTTCGTTGGTGGGACGCGCAATGACAAGGAGAGCCGCATCCTCCGGCACGCTGACGTCATCGTTGCTGCCGATCCACCGCAGCGGCTCCACGCGGTAATTGTCCTGCTCCAGGCCCAAACGTACATCGCTGTAGCCATCAGAGTCAGTGCTGCCTACACTCCGTTCACCGTGGCCCGCCAGGAAATAAATGGCCTTTTGCTCCTGTCCGGTCACCACCAGGATGCTGGTCACCAGGTCCTGCTCCAGGTGACTGTAATTGGCGTCACGTGGCTGGATTACATCCACAATGTCCCCGTCCCGCAGCTTGACCACAATGGACTCGTTGACAAAGGCCACCGGCGTATTTCCAAAGTACTGGTTAACCCTTTGGGGATTGACGTCAGGATCAACAAATGAAGATACGAACTTGGTGGGCCTGGCGGCCTCAAATTCCCTGAACGTTTCTTCTACCTTCGCTTCTCGATGCAGTACCTGGAACGCCGCGCTGGCGCTTCCCTGGGGTCCGACTGAAACCTCGCCCTTGTAGAAGGCAATGACTTCAATCTCATCATCCAGATCGTTGAGAAGCTGTTCGGTACGTTCCGCCAGGCTGTACTGGTTGGTGGCCGTAACGTCCATACGCGCATTCGTGCTGAAAGAAACGATGTTGGCCACCAGGACAATGCCCAGGAACGCCGCCAGCATTATCAGCGAGTTGACGCCGTATCGCCCCGTGCGACTGATAAAGGCGGCAACCACTGAACTCAGGGAGATCAGGCCCACCAGCAGGAGAAGCGCGACGCCGAAGCCCAGGCTGATGTAGCCATAGAGGCGCATGGAACTGACAAAGGCGACCAGAATGGCGCCCGCGATTATGGCCACTATGCCGGCGATTACAAGAGGGGTCCCAAAGGTTCCTATGGTGTTCAGCGAAGGTTCAAGAAAGCTGAACAGGGTGCGAGACCGTAACTCGTCCTCTTCCTGGCCTGCGATGCTTTCGTCTTCCGGAGTATCGGATTCCTGCGGACGGGATGGCCTGCCGCGACGCCCTTGCCGCCGCCAGTCTCCGCCCGCCTCGTTTGGTTGCTCGCTCATTCTATCTCCATCTCCGGAATTCCAGGGACCGGATTGCCAGGAAAAGGAACACGGCAGTAACGCTCAGGAAGTACACAACGTGCTTGGTATCGATGACTCCCCGGCCGAAATCTTCGTAATGGGACTGAAATCCTATCTCCCCAATCAATACGGAGGCGAACCCACCAACCAGATCGGTGCTGAAGTGCACCACATAGAGCGCGCCAATGACGCCTATTCCTACGATCAACGCCACAATCTGGTTGCTCGTAATCGTAGAGGTCAGCATCCCGATGGCCAAAGCCGCCCCCCCGTAGAGAACCAGGCCCAGGTAACCCGCATACAGGGGGCCCAGGTCGGGTTCGGCGAAGATATAGAGCAGCAGGGGATAATAGAGTGTCAGGGCCAGCATGGCCAACAGGAACACAAAGCTGGCCGTATATTTGCCAATGATGACTTCCCAGTCTCGAACCGGCGACGTCAAGAGCAGTTCTATCGTTCCCAGTTTCTGCTCCTCAGCCAGGAGACGCA
>JAPPJA010000322.1:0-1128 GCA_028874675.1 Chloroflexota bacterium | reverse complement strand
GCTGGGCACAACCCCTATTGCAAAAACGATTCCGGTCAGGGCCAGGAATATCATCCCTACAATGTAGGCTATGGGTGTGCCGAAATAGACTTGAATCTCCTTCCAGGCCACTGCCTGGATTGTTCGCATTTTAAAGCTCCTCGTGGGTGGTTAGCCTCAGGAAAATGTCCTCGAGGCTCATACTTACCAGTTGCATGCTTAACAGGCTCCATTCATTGCTCACGACGGCGCGAGAGATTTCGTCCCTAAGGTCCTTTCCCTGCTCAACATGGACGATGTACACGTTGCGACCCTGGTTATAACGCTGAGTCACCTCGGTAACGCCAGGAACTCTTCGTAGTACTGACAGAACTTCCTGCGCCGGACCGCCCACTTCCACCTGCAGCTGGTCAACACCCTGCAGGCGCTGGGCCAGATTGCCCGGAGTATCCTCCGCCACGATGTGTCCCTCGTGAATGATGAGCACCCGCTCGCAGATCATGTTGACTTCCGGCAGGATGTGGCTGCTCAGGACCACTGTCTGTTCCTTGCCCAGGTCCTGGATCAGCCTCCTGGTTTCCACCACTTGAATGGGGTCGATGCCGATGGTGGGTTCGTCCAGCACCAGCACTTCCGGTTCGTGCAGAATGGCCTGGGCTATACCTACGCGCTGCCGGAATCCCTTGGAGAGTTTTCCGATGATGGTCTTGTGATAGTCCTGAAGGCGACATACCTCAATGACGTCGCCAATACGACGCTTTATCTGTCGCGCGGGCATTCCTCGCAAGGTGCCCATGTATTTCAGGTAACTGCTTACCGGCATTTCGGTATGGAGGGGCACCGTTTCGGGCAAGTACCCTATGCGCTTGCGCACCTCAAGGGATTGCTCAACCACATCATAGTCGGCCAGTGTCACCTTGCCTTCGGTGGGAGGCATGTAGCCCGTCAGGATGCGCATGGTTGTGGTCTTTCCCGCCCCATTGGGACCCAGGAAGCCAAGGATTTCACCACGCTTCACCCCAAAGTTCACCTCTTCAATGGCCGGCCTCGGTCCATAGAAGTGGGTGAGACCCATTGCCTGGATCATGAGATCGCTATTCTGTGTCTCTTCCATAGCAGGGTGGCTGCGGGACAGGCACGGCCCAATAC
>JAPPJA010000084.1 GCA_028874675.1 Chloroflexota bacterium | reverse complement strand
AGGCCACCCTGCCCGTGGACAGCCTCGTCCGTCGGGTGGGACTGCGCCCTGCCGCCGAGGCCCAGTTCGCCGTCCTGGAGCCCCGCATAAGCTCCATAATCACGGCCTTTGCCTCCGGCGTTAACGCCGGCCATTCCCTGGGCCTGCCCCGTCGCCCCCACGAGCTGGCGCTGCTGCGGGCACCACTTACCGACTTCACCGCCATCGACGTTGTATCCATTATGAAGCTGCAGTCCCTGGTGATGCCTTCCAACTGGGACTCGGAACTGGCCAGGCTGATGGTCTTCAACCTGGACGGGCCGGATGCGCTCCTGGCCCTCGACCCCCAATACCCCGAGTGGCACCCTGTACCCGCGCCGCCGGATGGCGTAGCCGGCAACGCGGCCGAACGCCTGGCCGAAGACCTGGCGGCGTTGCAGGAAACCATGGGGACCGGCGGCGGCTCCAACGGCTGGGCCGTTTCGGGCAGCAGGACTTTGTCGGGGCGCCCATTGCTGGCCAACGATCCCCATCTCAGCGCCACGCTGCCTCCCCACTGGTACCTGGCGCGGCTTCAGTCGCCCCGGTGGGCCATGGCCGGCGCCGCCCTGCCCGGAACCCCGGCCATGGCCTTGGGTCACAACGGCACATGCGCCTGGGGCGTGACCGCCGGTCTCCTCGACAATACCGACCTGTTCCTCGAACGAATCGGACCCGATGGCCGGTCGGTCCTGGAAGACGGGCAGTACGTCCCCTGCCAAATCCGCCGGGAAGTAATCCGCATCCGGGGCGGTGACTCCGTTGAGGAGGAGGTCCTGGTCACCCCCCGTGGGCCGGTGGTAAGCCCCGCGCTGGGCGACGAGCTAGGCGCCATTTCCATGCGGGCCCTCTGGCTGGACCCCCTCCCGCTGCGGGGCTTCCTCGACGCCTTGGAGGCAACCAGCTTCGAAGTGTTCTTCGCGCCCTTCGCCCAGTGGCCCATTCTCCCCCTCGGAATGGTCTATGCGGATACCGGCGGCAACATCGGCTACCGCCTGGTCGGACAGGCGCCTTGCCGCATACAGGGCAACGGCGCCATGCCGGCCCCCGGCTGGGTAAGGGGCAACGGCTGGGACGACGAAGGCATCCCCTTTAACCGGATGCCCAGCCTTCTGAACCCCTCGTCCGGCTTCATTGCCGCCGCCAACACCCAGCCCGAACCCCATGGTTCCGGCCCCTTCCTGGGCGTGGACTGGGTAGATGGTTACCGGCTTGGCCGTATCCTGGCGGCGCTGAATGAGCGGTCGGACTGGGACATCAGTTCTTCGGCCGCCCTGCAGCTGGACGTGAAGTCCATGCCCTGGGAAGAAATGCGGGAGGTCATCCTCTCCTGTCCCCCTGCCAGTCCCGAGTCCCGGGCCGCGCGGGAGCTTCTCCTGGCTTGGGACGGCGCCATGTCCGTCACTTCCCCCGGCGCAACCCTGTTCCACCTCCTTGTGGCCGAACTCTCCAGCCGTACTGCCCGGGCAAAGGCGCCCCGTTCCCACCCCTGGGCGCTGGGACGCAGCTTGAGTCCGGTTATAGGCAGTTCCCTGTTTGCGGCCCGCCAGACCGGCCGCGTCTCCAGGCTGCTCAGGTCCCTCCCCGAGGGCTGGTTCCCCGGAGGCTGGCCGGCTGAGATTGACGACGCCCTCCGCTCGGCGTACCTGGCCGCTGTAGCCCGGTTGGGCCAGCCTTCCGAAAGCTGGCAGTGGGGTCGCGCCCGCGGCCCGGCTACCCTTACCCATCCGCTTGGTCGTCTGCCCGTGGTGGGCTCCGTCTTCAACCTGGGCCCCTTTCCCTTCCCGGGAGACGCCAACACCGTCGCCCAGGCCGGGGCCTTCCGCGAAGACCCCCTCGCCCGCCCGGGCGTCGTCCCCTCATTGCGCATGGTTCTGGACGTCGGCAACTGGGACGAATCCCTGTTCTCCCTCCCCGGTGGACAGTCGGGCAACCCCCTGTCGCCCCACTACGCCGACCTGCTGCCCTACTGGCTGCGGGGAACCGGAGTGCCAATACCCTGGACCCGCCAGGCCATCGAAAACGCCACCGTGGAAACCCTCCTCCTCAAACCCGAAGCCACGTAGCCGTGAAATCGCCTCAGGCTCCGCCATGACCGGGGCCAGGAGGCCATTTTCATGCTCGTTTCCATTGAAGGGGGAAGGTCAGGATGGGGGTGACGCCCTTTCAGGGATCGGCTCCAATCACAAGCTCCAGCCCGCCGGATGATTATTGAAACGGCTCCTGGAACGCAATTCCGCTGGAAACCATCGCCTCGGCGGTCAAGCACAAACCGCCCGCACCCGTTATAATAGTTGCAACCGATGGAACAGCTCACCGACGACTTCGCATTTACTGCACGCCTGTTGCCTCTTTCTTGCGTCCCGCGTTGATTTTCCCGCTCTTCCTGTTCGTAACCAAGGAGTATGTCCCTGTATGCGTTTGCAATCCAGGTCGCCCCGTTCCCCGAAACCCGGCCCCAAGAAGAACAACAGCCCAGACATTCCCCGTCCCCAGCGTCACCAGGTAATTTGCGCCGACTGCCGAGCGTCCACCACTGTTCCCTTTCTCCCCGTCAAGGGCCGGCCAGTGTATTGCTCAGATTGCCTGTACCTCCGGCGAAACAGCGTGACCACCGATCAAAAGCCTCCGGCCAAGTCTTCCCCGAATGGGAAACAACCATCGCGGAAGGAGCCCATCAATGGGGTCCAGGCCAGAGTCAGCAAAGAGGCCGATTCGCCTGACTCCATTTTCCCCGGGATGATTCTGAACGAGGCCACCCGGTCCGCCATTGCGGCCATGGGAATTTCGGAGCCTACCCCGATTCAGGACCAGTGCATACCCCACCTGCTGGAAGGAAGAGACCTTATCGGCCGGGCGCGCACGGGCTCCGGCAAGACCCTGGCCTTTGCCGTGCCGATGGTCGAGCAGTGCGAGTCCACCAGCCGCCAGCCCCAGGCCCTGGTTCTGGTACCCACCCGCGAGCTGGCAATTCAGGTCGGCGGCGTCATAGAGGAGCTGGCGCGGCCTCAAGGGTTGCACGTTACCCTCCTGTACGGGGGCCGTTCCCTGGGCAACGATTACAAGGCTTTGAAGCGGGGGGCGCAGATAATAGTTGGAACTCCCGGCCGTACCCTGGATCACGTTCAGCAGGGCAGTTTGAACCTGAAATCGGTGCGCTTCCTGGTGCTGGACGAGGCAGACGAGATGCTGGACCGCGGATTCGCCGCTGACGTTGAAGCCATTCTGAGCCAGACACCTTCACAGCGGCAGACGGCGCTGTTTTCGGCCACCATGCCGGAGTGGGTATCGAAAACATCGAGGAAACACCTCAAAGACCCGGTAAAGGTGGCCATTGACGCCGACCTGCAGACCCTGCCCTCAGTGGAGCACCTGATTTATTCCATCCAGAAAACCGACAAGATGGAAGCGTTGCGAACTCTGCTGGACCGCAGTGAGGGCGCTCCAATCCTGGTCTTTGGGAAGACCAGGCATGGGGTCAAGCGCCTGGCAAGCCAGCTGGACGCCCTGGGCTATCCGGTAGGCGCCCTGCAGGGGGATCTCAGCCAGCCAGCCCGCGACCGCGTGATGAAGGATTTTCGCTCCGGCGCGGCGCAGATCCTGGTAGCCACCAACGTGGCGGCGCGGGGTCTGGACATTGAGGGCATTGGACAAGTGATCAATTACGACCTGCCGGACTCGGAGCAGCTGTTTACCCACCGGGTGGGCCGCACCGGCCGCATGGGCCGGGCCGGCGAGGCAATCACCTTCATAACTCCCGATGAAGACCGGAAGTGGAAGGAAATTGAGCGAGGCCTGGGCCTAAACTTTACGCGCCGGTCGTGGACCCGAGAACGACGGCGAAAGCAGCGGCAGGAACAGGCGGAACCCCGCTAGTCCCGGTACATCCGCCCCATCCCCGAACCATCACCACGCCCGGAATTTCCAGGCGTTCTGTTTCGTCGTTCCCGCGAAATAGGTAACCCCCACAACGCCGGTCAGGATACCCTCAGGCGCGGGAAGGACGCGGCGCATTTGACGGCGCCCCCGGAGGAGACCAGGGGCCGTCGTCAAATTGCAGATTGAAATTTCCCAGCGCCCCATTTCGTCGTTCCCGCGAAGGCGGGAACCTCGCAGGCTGTAGTCAAGATTCCTCCTGTTTCAAGCATGACGAGCCAATTTGACGACACCCTCTATAGGCAGCTTTCCATGCTTGTTATGGGGGCTTTCGCAATTCTCGGGAGGGCAATCGCTCCTCAATTCTGGCTTTCCGCTCCAGCGGGAGTCATGTCGCTCTGAGCCCGCCGAAAGGCCTGAAAGCCTTGTCTTCAGCCCTGTTTCAAGTCCAAATGCAAACTTGTATGGTGGATTCCAGACCCTTCGGCTTCTTTCAGAGTGACACTCAGTTAAGGCGCGATTTCCTTGTCTGTGCAACCTGAAGTCGGACCCCGTTGTGGTAATATGTAAGGGACTCTACCCTTTCGTTTGTACGTGGAATTGAGGAGCGAATGCCCGTAAACACCAGGCTGTCCTTTGCCATTTCGACGCTGCCCCTCCTGGTGGCGGGTGTCGTCGTCGGCGCTATAGGCGTCGTCGCCCTCTGGCCCCAATCGCCCGAAATGGCCACGGCAGTAGGACTGGCCCTGTTCCTTATATCCGCCCTGGGCGGTCGGCTGGCCGTCGAAATAGTGGTGGGCCTTACCCGGCTTTTCGTAGCCGTGTACGAAATTCAGCAGAACGCGGTGGAAAACGCCGTCTCCCTGACCGAAAAGAAGGTGGATGACATTATCCGCTTGTCCGAGAGGGACCCCAGGTTCGGTTACTCCGACTTCCAGGCCTTCCCCAGGTTCGTTCCCAGGAACCCGCTGGTCCAGTCCGCCCGGAGAACCGCGTGGAGGGTCTGCTGGTACACCTACCCGGTCGGGCTGGTGTTCACCCTCATCACCGGCTGCACCGCCCTGGTCTTCGAGTTTGTCGGCATAGGCTACCCCATGACGGTCCTGGCAGCCGGCGCCGGCTTCACCCTTGCCGCCATGCTTGTGGCCTTTGGCGAACCCCTGCTGGGCAACTGGCAGATCCTGCGCAAGTGCCGCCGCATGCTCCGCGCCACCCATTATGTGGAAAAACGCCTGGACCGCGGTGAAAGGGGCAACGTCTGAGCTTGGCGCTGGGGGACGATACAGACTGAACCGGCCGGTCAGGAAGCTGAATTATGGCTGTAAGCAATGAAGAAATAGCGGAACTCTTTGAGAGCATGGCCACCCTTCTGGAAATGAAGGGAGACACCGTCTTCAAAATTCGGGCCTACCAGCGGGCCGCCCGCACCATCGGCCACCTCTCTTTTTCCCTGGAGCAGGCGGTACGCGACGAGGTGGACCTGAAGAAAATCCCGGGCATCGGCAAGGCCATCAGCGAAAAAACCCAGGAATACCTGGATACCGGCCGGGTCCGGGCTTATGACGAGCTGGTAGGGGAGTTGCCCGACGGCGTCCTGACCCTGATGACCATCCCCGGTATCGGCCCCAAGTCGGCCATGCTGATCACCCAGGAACTGGGCATCAGCACCATTGAGGGCATCGAAAAGTCCATCCTCGATGGCTCCCTGGCCTCCCTCCCGAGAATGGGACGTCGCACCGCCGACAATATCCTCCGCCACATTCAGTCCATGCGAACCAAGGACGGCCGGACGCCCATCGGCATGGCCCTGGCCGTGGCCGAGGAGACGGTAGCCGCCCTGCGCGCCGAATGCCCCGGCGTGGAGCAGCTTTACCCCGCCGGCAGCCTGCGCCGCTGGGAGGAGACCATCGGCGACATCGACCTGGTGGGCGTGGCCCCCGAGGGACTCCAGGCCGGCGCCGGCGATGTCCTGGCTACCCTTCCCTCCGTTAAGGAGGTCCTGGTTCACGGGCCAAAGAAGACCAGCGTAATCCTGGAAGAGGGAATTCAGGTTGACCTGAGGCTGGGCGAGGCCGGCTCCTTCGGCGCCATGCTCCAGTACTTTTCCGGCAGCCAGCAGCACAACATTCGCCTGCGCGACTACGCCAACCGCCGGGGCTATTCCCTCAACGAATACGGCATAACCAACCTGGCCAACGGCGAGGTCTCCAGTTTCCCGGACGAGGAATCCTTCTACGCCTTCCTGGGCCTTCCCTACATCGCCCCCGAACTGCGCATTGGCTTCAACGAACTGGAAGCTGCCCAGGCCAACGCTCTCCCCCACCTGGTGACCGTGGGCGACCTGAAGGGCGACCTGCACCTGCACAGCGAATGGAGCGACGGACGCGACCCCATCGAGCGAATGATAGAGGCTGCGGTGGAGCAGGGTTACCAGTACATGGCCCTGACCGACCACTCCTCCGGCCGGGGCATCGCCAACGGGCTCTCCAACGACAGCCTGGTCGAGCAGATCGGAATTCTGCGGGACCTCCAGTCCCAATATCCCATTACCATCCTCTGCGGCTCCGAGGTGGACATTCGCGCCGACGGTACCCTGGATTACCCCGACGAACTGCTGGCGGAGCTGGATGTGGTGGTGGCTTCGGTCCATTCGGCCATGGGCCAGGACAGCGACACCATGACCCGGCGCATCATTCGGGCCATGGAGCATCCCTCGGTCACCATCATCGGCCACGCCTCCACCCGCCTGTTGAGTCGCCGCCAGCCCGTCCAGTTCGACATCGAGGCCCTGCTGCGCGCCGCCCGGGACACCGGCACCGCCATGGAGGTAAACTCCGCGCCGGAACGCCTGGACCTGAAGGATACCCACGCCCACCGCGCCCGTGAACTGGGCGTGCCCCTGGCCATCAACACCGATTCGCACCACTACACCAGCCTGGGCCAGCGCCGATTTGGCGTAGCCGTCGCCCGCCGGGCCTGGTGCGAGTCGAGGCACATCCTGAACACGCTGCCCCTGGACCGGTTCCTTGCCTATATCCGTACCCCCAAGCCCCACCGCCTGGAAGTGTTCGACTCCCGAGCCGACGTTCCTCCCGCAACCTCCACTCCACCCAGCCCGCTGGTGACGCCGTGACCCAGCAGCCGTGGCATAACGGTGAGGTCGGCGTCGATTCTGTGGACCCGGTGGTTGAAACGGTCGGGGCCCTGGCCGCCACGGCCCCCGACGCGGTGATTCACCTGCGGGCGGCTGCCCGGTCGGGTATGGCCTGGCCCCGCGCCCTGCTGGAAGCCGTTTCCCTCTGGACCGTTCCCCACGAAACCTGGCAGGACCGCGCCTACCGTTACCTCATCGCCGGCGAGGCCCTGGACTGGCTTGCCCTGGTGGAACGACTCTACCCCGAAATCGAGGACTTCATTCCCCCTGCCGACCTGGAAAGGCTGCTCTTCGAAGGCGCCCTACCCGATGACGTCACCCCCGAGGAGTTCAAGACCTGGATGGGCGGCAACAAGCACCGGGCCTACCTGAACTACTGGTACGGCGTGGTGGTGGAGGAAGCCCTGCAGCAGTCGGCGGAGGACGATGTCCGCAAACGGGAAAAGGCCCGCTGCTACCCCGACAACGAGGACATGGTGGAGGAGGCCTTTACCCACCTTTACGGCAATACCCGCTCCGTCCTGCTCAGGGAGTTCCGCAAAGAAGCCCGCCTTCCCGAGTTCTCACCCCTCTCCCTGGCCGACTGCAAGGAATTCACCTACTGGCTGTCCAAGCTCCGCTTCAACCTCTGGGACCCGGCCCGGGTAGCCAGCGACACCCGCAAGGGCATCCGCTACCTGGCCCGCCTGGAACAGGTGCCGGGGCCGCTGGTTGGCGAAGAAGCGGAGGGCTAGGAATTGCCGGCCCGACCAGGCTCCATCCCTTTCCTCAACCTGTTCGACTTCTTTCTGCTGAAGGACAGCATCCTCTCTTGCTGCACGCGCAAACCTGCAATTCTCCTTATTGCACCGAGATCGATTTCTTTCTGGCCTCCCCAACATATTGAAAACCCAGCCCTTCCCGTCTAAAATCTGCACGGCCCAGTTTAAGTTAGGTCGGAAAAATTTAATTTCAGGGCGACCGCTCACGTCCCCTTTCAACTGCGGCAGGAGATTACCCCACCTATGGTAAGCAGCAATTACGAAGACGTTTCAACTATGGCAGACCTGTCCGAGCAGGACTTGTCGCCCCGTCGTTATCAGCGGGGCGAAATTGTAGAGGGTGAAGTGGTGCGGGTGGACGACGACGGCATCGTCGTCAGTATCGGCCTCAAGACCGAGGGGATTGTCCCTCCCCATGAAATGAGGACTCTATCCCAGGAAGAACGGGACGGCATGCAGTCCGGGGACAGCGTTATGGTCACCGTCAAGGGCGGCCGGGGCCCCGGCGACATGGCCCTCCTTTCCCTGGATGCCGCCAAGGAAGAGCAGGGCTGGCTGGAACTGCTCCAGCACTCAAAGGATGGCGACACCATCACAGCCCGCGTTGTGGAGCAGAACCGGGGCGGCGTGGTGGTCAATTACCTGGGCATCCGCGGGTTCGTGCCCTTCTCCCAGCTGGCGCCCACGCCCAGCGATACCAGGGAGCAGGCCATTGCCGAACGCATGGGCCAGGAATACCCTTTCCAGATTCTCGAAGTTGACCAGGCCCGGGAGCGGCTGGTGCTGTCCGAGCGCGCCATCTGGCAGAAACAGCAGGAGGCGGAACGCGACCAGTTTCTGGCCACCCTGGAAGAAGGCGCCCGCGTCACTGGCAAGGTAACCTCGCTGCGAGGCTTTGGCGCTTTCGTGAACCTGGGCAAGGCCGAAGGGCTCGTCCATATCTCCGAACTCGCCTGGAGCCGAATCAAGGGGCCGGAAGAGGTGGTCAGCGTCGGCCAGGAACTGGAAGTCCAGATCCTGAAGGTGGACCCGGAAACCAAGCGCATCAGCCTCAGCCTGAAGCGCACCCAGCCCGAGCCCTGGGAATCGGTGCCCGAACGCTACAACATAGGCGACATTGTCGAGGGCACGGTAACCCGGCTGGCCGATTTCGGCGCCTTCGTCCGCCTGGAAGACTGGGTCGAGGGCCTCGTGCACATCTCCGAGCTTTCTCCCCGCCAGGTCAAGAACCCCAGCGAGTGCGTGTACGTCAACCAGCAGATCCGCGTCCTCATTATGGACATTGACCCGGTAAAGCGCCGTATGAGCCTGAGCTACAAGAAGGCCTTCGGGATGTAACCATGGACCCCGAACAGGAATCGCCGGCCAGCGAGCCGCAGCCCACCGAGTCCGGCGCAGACACGGTAACCCAGGACGAAGCCCAGCCGGCCGCGCAGGAACTGGGCCGGGTGGAACGTCCTCCGGCCGAACAGTTCCAGGGCAAGCGCCGGCTGCTGCTGGTACCCCTGATGTTCGCTCCCCCCGCAGAGACTGAAGCCGGCGCTTCCGACGGCCAGGCCATATACGACCGGTACTGGGACCAGGTTCGCACGCAGATAGACGCGCTGGCCTCGGGGCTGGGCGGCCTGCACCGCATTTATCACGAAAGCCTGGTGGATGGCGGCCAGGAGGGCCTGGACTACCTGCAGATGGCCTACCGCCACGCCCACTCCTTCATCCAGGTCCGGTTCCACGCCGGGGCCACCCTGGAAGCCACCGAAAGCATTGACCTGATCACCGAAACCCTGGACCTGCAGCGCTGCCTGATGGTTCCCTTCACCAACGACCAGGTTGCCGCCCGCATCCAGGACTGGCTGGCCGAAAGCACCCGGGCCCGCTACGAATACATCGCCGGCCAGATTGAGCGGACCCTCCAGCCCGACGAGACCGGGTTACTGCTGATCAACGAGCGACACCAGGTCCAGTTCCCTCCCGACATCGAGGTGTTTTACGTGGCCCCGCCGGCTCTGGACGAGTACCGGCGCTGGGTCCAGAACTGGATCGCCCGCCAGCAGCAGGCCGAAGCAGCAGCCATGCAGCATGCAGCAACCGCCGCGCCGGAGCCCGGCACGGACGAAGACTGGCCGGAAGAAAGCCAGGAATAGACCCCGTTCCCCGGGGCAATCGCGCTTCAGGGTCCGATCAAATTGCGCCAGACTCAGCAGGGTTATCGCATATCAGATGGGGGGGTTACCCCGTCGTTCCCGCGCAGGCGGGAACCCCGACCCCATGCGGCCCCTGTCCCTTGGATGAAAGGCGAGCAATCGCATATGCGATTGCCCTGCCCACAACAGGTAACAGTTCAGAGTTGAAAGAATTGCCTGCCCATACACGCATCATACGCCCGACTTCGTAGGGGCGCATGGCCATGCGCCCCTACCCAACCCACGACTTGCACAGGTTCCAGGTTCCCGCCTGCGCGTTAACGACGGGTTTTCCAGCCTTGTAACGCACCAACTCTGAACTCTTACCCCAACAGTGGTTGCTTGACACAGCCAAATTCCCGTGAATATAATCAGCAAGTACCACGGCTCGCTATCACGACTCCTCGGCGCAGGCCGTCTCTCTTACCCAGCCCGGACAGCACTTTCTCCAGACGTAAGTTTGTTCGCCTCTCAACTGTTATTTATGGCTGAGGCATGACCACCAAGTATATTTTTGTCACCGGCGGAGTAGTCAGTTCCATCGGTAAGGGAATCTGCGTTGCCTCCATCGGCCGCCTCCTCAAAAGCAGGGGGTTGTCCGTTTCGGTAGCAAAGCTCGATCCCTACCTTAACGTCGACCCTGGCACCATGTCTCCCTATCAGCACGGCGAGGTCTTCGTCACCAGGGATGGCGGCGAAACCGACCTGGACCTGGGCCACTACGAGCGGTTCATCGACGTGGAACTGACCCGCTCCTCCAACCTGACCGCCGGCCAGGTTTACATGACCCTTATCGCCAGGGAGCGCCGCGGCGATTTCCTGGGAGGCACCATTCAGACGGTGCCCCACGTTACCAACGAAATCAAGGCCAGGCTTACCGAACTGGCCTCCGAATCCCAGGTGGATGTCCTGGTCGTGGAGGTAGGCGGCACCGTAGGCGATATCGAGGGCCTTCCCTTCCTCGAGGCCATCCGCCAGATGCGCAAGGATGTAGGCCGCAACAATGTCTGCTACGTTCACCTTACCCTGCTGCCCTACATATCCGGCGCCGAGGAACTTAAGACCAAACCCACCCAGCACAGCGTCAAGGAGTTGAGGGGGATCGGCATACAGCCCGACGCGCTGATCTGCCGCAGCGATAACCCCATATCCGACTCCATCAGGGACAAGCTGTCCCTCTTCTGCGATGTGGACGGCGAGGCGGTCATTCCGCTGGAAACGGTGGACAACGTTTACGAGGTTCCCCTGATACTGGAGAGGGCCGGCCTGGGCGACTTCCTGGTGAACCTGCTGTCCCTGCAGGGACAGCCCCGGGACCTGTCGGAATGGACCCAGATGGTGGAAAGAATGCGGCGTCCCTCGGGCAAGCTCCCCATCGCCATCGTCGGCAAGTACGTGGAGTACCCCGACTCCTACCTCTCGGTCAGGGAGGCTCTCCGCCACGCCGGCGCAGCCCACGACCACGACGTGGAAATCAAGTGGGTCCACTCGGAGGACATCGAACGTTACGGTCCCGATGCCTATCTGGGCGACGTGATGGGTATTGTCGTCCCCGGCGGCTTCGGTCCCAGGGGCGTAGAGGGCATGATCGACACCGTCCGGTACGCCCGGGAGAACGGCATACCGTACCTGGGCTTGTGCCTGGGCCTGCAGGTGATGGTAATCGACTGGGCGCGCCATATCCTTGGGCTGGCCGGCGCCAATTCCTCGGAACTGGACCCCGAAACGCCCCACCCGGTTATCCACATCATGCCCGAGCAAGAAGCCGTAACCGACCTGGGCGGCACCATGAGGCTGGGAGGTTATCCCTGCCGGCCGCAGCAGAACACCCTTACTTTCTCCACCTACGGCAACCAGGAGATTGAAGAACGCCACCGCCACCGGTTCGAGGTCAACAACCTGTACCGGGAATGCCTGGAGGAGTCCGGCATGATCGTGGGCGGCCTTTCTCCCGATGGGAAACTGGTGGAAACGGCCGAGGTGGCAGAACATCCATTCATGGTGGGGGTGCAGTTCCACCCCGAGTTCCAGTCCCGGCCCAACCGGCCCCACCCGCTGTTCTGCCAGTTCATCGCCCATTCATTGAACGTTATTCGCGAGGGCAACCAGCAGCCCCTGCCCCTGGAGACCCTGTAGTCCGGGACAATTAAAAATTCCTTCCCCCGTTGAGAGGAAGGTCAGGATAGGGGTAACGCCCTTACAGCAGTCCCCCTCGGGAAACAAGCGCCAGCCCGCCTGGCAATTCTTGATACAGCTACTGGCAAAAGTACGGTGCAGCCGTGAAAATTTTTCTTGATACCGCAAACATAGACGAAATCCGCGAAGGGTCCGAGCTGGGCATCGTGACGGGCGTCACCACCAACCCTTCCCTGGCCGCCAAGGAAGGAATTGGGGGCAAGGCCGGCTATCGCGCGGCAGTGCAGGAAATCGCCGACCTGATTGACGGCCCCATCTCCGTAGAGGTGGTCAGTACCGACGCCGCCGGCATGATTGATGAGGGCCGGGACATCGCTGAATGGATTCCCAACCCCTGGGTCAAGATTCCCAGCACCGCCGAGGGCCTCAAGGCCATTTCCGTCCTGTCCCGCGACGGCATCAAGATTAACCAGACCCTCTGCTTCTCGGTGAACCAGGCCATCCTGGGGGCCCAGGCCGGCTCCACCGTGGTCAGCCCCTTCATCGGCCGCCTGGACGACATCGGCCAGGAGGGCATGACTCTCGTGGAGGACATAGTCGCCATTTACCGGCAATACCAGCTTCCCACCCTGGTAATGGCCGCCAGCATCCGCCACACCCTGCACTGTACCCAGGCTGCCAAGGTCGGCGCCGACATCTCCACGGTCCCCTACGGTGTTCTCAAGCAGATGGTGCAGCACCCCCTGACCGACTCCGGTCTGGCCCGGTTCCTTCAGGACTGGGAGAAAGCCGGCAACGCCTGAAATATTGCGGCCATTTACCTTGACATAAAGGATGGCACAATGGCCAAATGATTATCCAGGGAACAATAATTCTAGAGTTTCGAGGCCCATCTACATAGATACAGACGCGCTGTTTGCTTTAAATCCAACCAGTCCTCCTTTCGACCGGCATCCGCCACTTCCCCTGCAGGACCGGCTTCTGCAGTAAGTACCACAAAATACGGCCCGGATGACAGTTGGCACGTCGGCCAGGGCAGACAGTTCTGGCCGCTACCCCAGACTATCAGACCAGTTAACAGTTGGATGGCTACCCGATTCGGGGTTACTTCCCCACACTCCCATATTGGGCCGGCAGCGGCCCACCGGCCACAGCGCACCGCCGCAGGTCCGGACAGAAATTGAGGTAATGATGACGACAACAACCAAGCCGAGGATGATGGACGTAGCTGAACTGGGAGCTATGACCAAGGAACAGCTCCTGGACATGGCCGAAGACTTCGGCCTGGAAGATAGCGCTGCCCTGGCTTCAGTGCGCCGGGAAGACCTGCTCAACCGCGTGCTTCACGCCGTTTCCGCCCAGCAGTCCCTGCTATCCTCGGGCATCCTGGAAATCATGGACGAGGGCTACGGCTTTCTCCGCCAGATTAACTACCTGCCAGCCACCGGCGACGTGTACATTTCCCAGTCCCAGATTCGCCGCTTCGGCCTGCGGACCGGCGACACCGTTACCGGGCAGGTGCGCCCGCCCAAGGAGGGTGAACGCTACTTTGGCCTCGTCCGGGTAGAAAGGGTCAACGGCCAGGAAACGGACCAGGTTAACTCCCGCTACCGGGCCCAGTTCGAATACCTGACCCCCATCTTCCCGGAGCGCCAGGTCGTGCTGGAAACCGACAGCGTCAACCTGTCCACCCGCATGGTGGACCTCTTCGCGCCCATCGGCCTGGGCCAGCGCGGCCTCATCGTCTCTCCCCCCAAGGCCGGCAAGACCACCATCCTGAAGCAGATCGCCCACAGCGTCGCCGAAAATATGCCCGAGGCGGTTCTGATGGTGGTCCTTATCGGTGAACGCCCTGAAGAGGTCACGGACATGCGGCGGGCCGTACACGGCGACGTTTTCGCCTCCACCTTCGACGAGTCGGTGGAAGAGCAGTGCCGCGTGGCCGAGCTGGCCCTGGAGCGGTCCAAGCGGCTGGTGGAAAACGGCCAGGACGTCATCATCCTGCTGGACAGCGTCACCCGCCTTACCCGCGCCTACAACCTGGCCGTTCCCACCAGCGGACGTACCCTCTCCGGCGGCATCGATCCCGCGGCCCTCTATCCGCCCAAGAAGTTCTTTGGCGCCGCCCGCAACATCGAGGAGGGCGGCAGCCTCACCATCATCGGCACCTGCCTGGTGGACACCGGCAGCCGGATGGACGAGGTCATCTACGAAGAGTTCAAGGGCACCGGCAACATGGAGCTGCACCTGGACCGCAAGCTGGCCGACCGTCGTTTCTTCCCCGCCGTGGACATAGTCCGCAGCGGCACCCGCCGGGAAGAGTTGCTCTACTCAGACAACACCATGAAGCAAATCTGGCTGCTGCGCCGGATGATTTCCCTCATTTCCAACGACGGCTCCACCAACGCCACCGAGCGGGTCCTGGAGCGCCTGTCCAAGTACCCCAACAACGAGGAGTTCCTCTCCAACCTGAACAAGGAAACCTGATCGACCACTTCTGCGCCGGTTGCTTCAAAAGACCCTCTCTCCTGCCCGGAGGGAGGGTCCTTAATTTACCCCCTGGCGCTACCCCCTTCCCAGCAAGAGCTCAGAGTCGGTGGGAATTCCGTGCCAGCCAGTCCCGTCATACCGGCTTTCGCCGGAATCCAGGAGCCCTTGCTGACCTTGACCTGTATGGGCTGGTCCGTCTTGCCCAGGCGGGGCGCAGGACGGAATAACGCCTTCCAGGCCGAAGGCCTCACAGTGACAGTCAGTCAAGGCGCGATTACCCTGGCAGGCTCTGGTCACGCCAGGCAGAATTTGCCCCCACCGTGTATAATGGCCGCAAAATCTTGCGAGGAGGGTCAGCATGACGGAGATAGGCAGACTGATAACGGCTATGGTAACTCCCTTTGATGACGAGGGGCGAGTGGACTATGACCAGGCCAAGCGTCTTGCCAACGCTCTGCTGGATTCGGGCAGTGACGGCGTCATCGTGTCCGGTACCACCGGCGAGTCCCCTACCCTCACCACTGATGAGAAAATCCGGCTGTATGGCGAGATCAAGGACGCCGTGGGCGACCGGGGCGCCGTTATAGCCGGCACGGGCAACTACAGTACCTCCGAAAGCATTGAGCTGAGCATGGAGGCGGAGAAGGCCGGTGTGGACGGCCTGCTGCTGGTGGTCCCCTACTACAACAAGCCTCCCCAGGAGGGTCTGTACCAGCACTTCAAGACTATTGCCGCCCACGTCAACCTGCCCTGCATGCTTTACAACGTCACCAGCCGTACCAGCCTGAACATGACCCACGACACCACCATCCGGCTGAGCCACGTGGACAACATCGTCGGAGTCAAGGAAGCGGGCAGCGACATGGACCAGATTACCCGCATCATCGAGGGGTCGCGGGACGGGTTCCGCGTCTGGAGCGGCAACGACAACGAGACCTTCTACATCATGGCCACCGGCGGCTACGGCGTGGTCAGCGTGGCCTCCCACCTGGTGGGCAACCAGATCAAGCAGATGATGGGCCTGCTGCTGGAGGGCGACGTGGAGCAGGCCGCCGCCGAGCACCGCCGCCTGCTGGAGATCTTCAAGGTGCTGTTCATCGTCTCCAACCCCATCCCCGTAAAGCACTCCCTGAACCACGTGGGCTTCAACGTCGGCAACCCCCGCCTGCCGCTGATACCGGCGGATGAAAAGTCAGCAGCCCAGATTGAAGAGGTGCTGGCAAGATACGAAATGGATATAGTGGCGCCGGCGTAGGGTGAAGTTATCCTTGCGGCTGCAAAGCGACCCGAAGACTACCAGGATCTTTCCATCCACGAATAGGCACGAATTCTCACTAATGGTTTATTGGCGCAAACAGACAATTAGTGGATATTAGTGTTTATTCGTGGAAAACCCATACTCCCCCCGATAACCCTCCGGCAACTGCATGGCAATTCGCCGCATAATCATTTCCAGAACCGCCTCTGCCGCTACCCGGGTCTGGCCCCCTTCCAGCACCGGCGGGGTGAAGGGCAGGCCAATATTGACCTGGAAACGGCACATCGGGAAGGGCATCCGCTGGTGGGGGAACTTTTCCGTGCCGGTAATCCCGACGGGCAGAATCGGCGCCTGGGACTTCATGGCCAGGTAGGCCGCGCCTGCCATGCCCTTGATCAGCTTCATTTCGGGGCTGCGCTGACCTTCGGGAAAAACGACCACCGCTTCGTCCCGGGACAGCAGGTCAAGGGCAGCGCGCAGGGCGCTGACTCCAAAGGAGCGGTCCACGGGATATACCCGCAGCGAGTTAAACAGCCACCCCTTGGCCTGGGGAACAAAAAGCTCCTGCTTGCCCAGAAAGGACAGGGGCCTGGGCAGGGCGGCGGCCAGGGACGGGGGGTCGTTGTAGGAGATGTGGTTGGCCACCACGATCAGCGGTCCGTAGGGAGGGACGTTCTCCCGGCCGGTGACTTCCATGCGGCCGAAGGCGTTGAAGCAGATGCGGGCCAGGGTTCTGCCCGGGCCGTAAAGTACCGTCACCGGGGTGTCCGCTCCGCGGAAGATTCCAGTCCTTCCAGGATCTTCCCCACCACCTGTTCGATGGTCAGGTCGCTGGTATCTACCAGCAGGGCATCCGCTGCCTGGGCCAGGGGAGAATCGGCCCGCTGCGAGTCTATCCGGTCCCTGGACAGGGCATTGTCCAGGATTTCCTGGTAGCTGGCGGCCTGTCCCTGGGACTTCAGTTCATCGTAGCGGCGCTGGGCGCGCACTTCGGGGGAGGCCACCATAAATACCTTCAGGTGGGCGTCGGGCAGGACTATGGTCCCAATGTCCCGACCCACCATTACAATGCCCCCCGAGTCCTGGCAAGCCCTGGCGGCGATATCCCTTTGCTGGCGCACCATTTCCCGCCGCACGCCGGACACCCTGGCCACCAGCGATACGTGCTGGTCAACCTCTGCCGTTCTCAGCTCCGGTCCCAGCATTCGGTCACCCAGGAGAAGCCCGTTGTCTGCCCGGTCGCCGGGCCGCATGGCGGAGCCGCTGGCCAGCTCGCCGAGGGCCGTTTCGTCTTCCATGGATACGCCTTCATTGAGGGCCAGCCAGGTGACTGCTCGGTACATAATGCCGGTATCCAGAAAGGGGCAGCCCAGCCGAAGGGCCAACTCCCTTCCCACCACCGTCTTACCGGCGGCGGCCTGGCCGTCAATGGCAATGGCTCCAACCCTACCGAACAATAGATACCCTCCAGGGTGACAGGAAGCGCGTTTAGCGGGCCCTAACAGATACAGACTTGCCGGTCTCTCGAGTATAGCACAGGCGCCGGCCGACCCTGCCCAGCCTGTCTCGCGGATGCTGGTCAACCTGCTACACTGGCAGAAATCACTAATCAGGTTCTGTCTGTGATTGCCCTCATCGGGGTCCTCATTGAATATGCCTTTCGCCAGGCACGCTTCTATGGCGCAGCGACGGTCTGCACAATTCCGGTCGCGGTGGCCGCCTTTGCGCTGGCCTGGGCCTTCCCCCGCTGGCCAGGCGATGAGGCGCTGTTAACGGCGGTTCAAGGCTGGCAAAGTCCTCCGCTTACGGCGGCGCTGGGGACGCTTACCCGTTTGGGCTGGTATCCGGTTTCGGCGGCGGTGTCGCTGGCCGTGGTGGCCGTCCTCTTGTGGCGAAAGTTGAGGGTGGATGCCCTGCTGTTTGCCCTGGCCGTTGCCTCGGCCCTGCTGACCCATCCCCTCAAGGCCCTCGTCGGCCGACCGCGACCGGAAATGGCGATTGTGGAACCCGCGCCCCACGACATGGGGTTCCCCAGCGGCCACGCTGCCTTCGCGATATTGCTGTGCGGGGCGTTAATTTTCCTCACCTGGCAGCATGTTGAAGACCGACGTCTTCGCTGGGGATTCACTGCAGCGCTGGTCCTGTTGATTGTGGGAGTTGGGTTGTCCAGGGTCTATCTGGGCGTCCACTGGCCCAGCGATGTTGTGGGCGGCTATCTGTTCGGCGCGTCGGTCCTGTTGACCCTCGGCTTGCTGAGGAGTTACCTGTTGCGACGGCTGGGGCGGTCCTCCGGCGAGGACACCACATTTCCGAAAGTTGGTATATAATACCGGCAAGTCATTAACATCCCCTTGACCTCCAAACCGGTTCCCCGACTTGGCATTCTTGGCGAAAGCCAATATGAGCGAGGTGACGGTGGCTGGACAGGACCAGAACGGGCAAAAGGCGACGGACATAGGTGGCCTAATCGGCAACGGCCACGCTCCGGAACTGGCAACTGACCGTGTCTTGAGTTCTCCGGTGCTGGTGCTGAACCTCAACTACGTTCCCATCAACGTTTCCACAGTCCGCCGCGCCATCATTCTCCTGAGCAAGGGTAAAGCCGAGTTGCTGGAGAATCATCGGGGAGAAGTACGCACCGTAACCGCCACCGTTGACGCCCCGTCCATCATCAGGCTGGTTTACCTGGTCAAGCGGCCCTTTGCTCCCCGCAAGCTCTCCAAGAAGGAGATCTTCCTGCGCGACCAGTACACCTGTCAGTATTGCGGCAAGAAAAACCAGGAACTGACCCTGGACCACGTGGTGCCCCGTCGGCAGAAGGGGGCGCACACCTGGGAGAACGTGGTGGCCGCCTGCAGCCGGTGCAATCTGCGCAAGGCCGGTCGCACCCCCGAAGAGGCCAACATGCGCCTGAAGACGGAGCCCAGGGTGCCGCAGCCCAACCCTTACCGCATTCTGCAGAACCGCGCCATTCTGGACGAGTGGCGCCCCTATTTGCCCTGGAGCTTTGAGGGGGATGACTGAAGACGTAGCGTGGGGGACCAGAAAGGGCCCGCAAATTGACGAGGGCAGGACTTAACCTGCCCTCTCTTTCATGCCGGAATGCGGGGTGAGGGCCTGAAAGCAGTACGTTTATGTGAGCGGGAAGCAGAAGGGCACTTTACTTCCCGTTGTGGTCATTGTGGGCGCCGTTGCCAGAGCTTGGCGGCGGCGGCCATTCTTCCGGTGGCCTGTCCTGAATTTGGTCCAGCCAAGCCTGCCATTCCAGGCGCATTTCTTCCCGGCCTTCTTCCCGCCCCTCTTCGCGGTTCTTGATTGCAGCTTCTTCAACCTGACGTTTGTTGGCCCTGAAGGTGAAAATCATATATACAACCTCCGAGGTTAGCTGAACAGCAATTACCGTCCAGGTGAAGACTCCGATGGCATTGCCGCCAACCCCGTGCCAGATGTCCAGCCACCAGGGTTGGTGGGGAACTGCCAGGTCCCGCATATAGGGCGCGCCCGTGGCCAGGGACCAGAAAACTGCCCAGGCGGCCACGATCAACGGTTTGGGCAGGGCCGGTATCCAGAACCACCAAGTTGTTCGCTCATTCTCCATCCAGCGGACATTCTAAACGGCCGCCCGTCCGGAGCAAATACCTCGCCTCGCCAGTTTGAGGATTCTCTTTCTATTTTACACCCGGGTTCAGGGCAAACCCAGCATCAACGTCTCCAGGGTCAGGCGCGGGTTGGCGTTGGCGTCCAGGGCTTCCAGGGCCCGGTTGATCCTCCTGATGTAATCCACCACCTGGCCAGTGGACAACTGGGAGGCCTGGAGACGCAGGGGCATTGATCTGTCCGCATTATGCAGGTATTCCTCGGCCCCCTCTTTGACCAGTAGCAGGTCGCGCCACCAGCGCAGCCACAGGTAGAGCAGTTCCCTGGCAGCATCCCGGTCCCGGCTGAACCGGTTGGCCACCTCTGCGGCATATTCAAACCGCACGTCCAGGCCGCTCTCGCAGATTTCCTGCAGGCGCTCCAGGTCGGCCTCCCGCTGCTCCAGGGGCTGGGAGTCCTGCAGAGCGGTGACTGCCTGGCCAAAGCAACCCCTGGAAAGGCGGGCAACTCGCTCGGCCGTTTCAGGGTCGGCGGCGTAATCCTGGGTCAGCTTGTCTTGCAGCGCGGCCTTGGCCACGGGTTTCAAATAAAGTGCGCTGCAGCGGGACCGTATGGTAGGCAGCAGAGCGTCTTCGCTGGCAGTCAGGAGCAGAAGTAAGGAGGCGGGAGGCGGTTCTTCCAGCGTCTTGAGAAGCGCGTTGGCGGCTGCCGTATTCATAAGCTCGGCCCCGTCAACTATGACCACCTTGCTGGCGCCTTCGTAGGGAGTGAGGTTGAGGAATGACTCGATCTCCCGTACTTGTTCAATCCGGATATCCCGCCGGTTGACGTCCTCGGCGTCTCCCGTACCCACTCCAATAACTCGTACGTCCGGATGGATGCCTTCAGCTACCCGGATACACTGGCGGCACTGGCCACAAGGGACGGATTCGGTATTCTCCGCAATGGGGGCCGGCGTTTTGGTCGCACTCCCATCGGTTTCGCTGACCAGGATTTCCCGCGAGTCTTCCGCCGAACCCTGGCCAAAATCGAACAACCCGGATAGGGCTTCGGACTCGGCGGCAGCCCCTCCTCCACCGGGGGGGCGACCTGTGGTGCGCCGCTGTCGTGAAAGGCAATTAACCGCCTGAGCCATGTCGATGGCCAGGGCCATTTTGCCAATGTAGGGCGGGCCCACCAGCAGGTAGGCGTGGGACAGCCGGTCGGCCCCGATGGCGGCGTCCAGTTGCCTGACTATGTGGTCCTGCCCGTAGATTTGCCACATGCTATAGTCCTCCCCTCTCCCTGAGGGAGAGGGGCCGGGGGTGAGGGCCCTACACGTCGCACAGCATCATATCCGCGTAGCTTTCCCGGCGGCGGATGATGCGGCTTCCACCATTGTTGACCAGGACCATGGGCGGGCGCGGGTTCAGGTTGTAATTGCTGGCCATGGAGGGACAGTAGGCCCCGGAGGCGGGAATGGCGATGATGTCTCCCGACTCGGGATTGGGCAGCATGATGTCCGAGGCCAGCACGTCGCCCGATTCACAGTACTTGCCGGCGATGGTGACCAGCTCTTCGCCGGTGGCGTTGGCCTTGCCCGCCGACAGCACCTCATAGGAAGCCTGGTACAGGGCGGGGCGAATGTTGTCGCCCATGCCGCCGTCCACGCTGACGTAGGTGCGCACCCCGGGGATGTCCTTGATGGCCCCAATGCGGTATAGGGCCACTCCCGCCGGACCCACAATGGACCGCCCCGGCTCAATGAGCAGAGTGGGTATGGCGAGGCCCAGTTCGTCGCAGGTGGCCTTAAGGGTGGACACGATGGTCTCGGCGTACTCGCCGATGGCCGGGGGTTGCTGGTCGCGGGTATAAGCGATGGCAAAGCCGCCGCCGGGGCTGAACTCCTGCAGGTCCAGGCCCTCCTCGCGAAAACCGGCGGCAAACCGCAGCACCAGGTCGGTGGCGGCAGCGTAGGGTTCCAGCTCAAAAATGGGCGAACCCAGGTGGAAGTGCAGCCCTTTCAGGTTCAGGTTGGGCGCGGCCAGGGCCTGCCGGATGGCGTCGGCGGCGTGGCCCGTCTGAATGGAGAAGCCAAACTTGGAGTCTATGATGCCGGTGGTGGTATAGGCGTGGGTGTGGGGGTCGATTCCCGGGGATACGCGGATGAGCATGTCCTGCGTCTTGCCCGCCTCTCCCGCAATGCGGTCCAGCGCTTCAAGCTCGTGGAAGCTATCCACGACTATCCGGCCGATGCCCTGGTCCACGGAATATGCCAGTTCGTCCGGGGTTTTGTTGTTGCCGTGGAAATAGACCTTTTCCAGGGGAAACTTGGCGGCGGCTGCCACGGCCAGTTCGCCGCCGGACACCACGTCCAGGCCCAGGCCCTCTTCATCAAAAATCCGGGCCAGGGCGGGGTTGATGTATGCCTTGGAGGCGTAGAGAACCTGGGCGCCGGGGCACCGTTGCTCGAACTCGGCGCGGTAGCTGCGGCAGCGGTTGCGCAGGGTGGCCTCGTCCAGCACGTAAACGGGGGTGCCGTATTCCTCGGCCAGGTCCAGGGCAGAGCAGCCGCCAATTACCAGCCGCCCCTGCCCATCAATTTCGGCAGTATCGGGAAAAACGTTCTGGGGAAACATGGGGCTAAACCTCAAAATTGGGATGCGTTGGCTGGGGGTATGATAGGGCGGCAGGGGGTTGGGCGCAACCGGTGGGGGGTGCAGTGAGTGGCTGAGCTATTGAGGCCAGGGGTTGTGAAGCTCGACAGACAAGGGATCGAAATCCTTGACGTTTCTTGTAACGACACAAAGGTCGTAAACCTTTGCAGTCCCTGCAATCAAGCAATCGGCTAAACCAATGTTGCTTCCGGTACTCTTGGCAATGGCCTGAAGCTTGGCTGCCTCCTCAGCTTCTTGCCGTCCGAGTGGGATGATGCGATTAGCATAACTGGACAAAATGGTCAAAATAGAGTTGTGTAGCCGCTCCCTTCGCCGACCTTGAGGCAAATCTTGCACCCCAAACTCCAACTCGTACAAGGTTATTGCAGGTATCCATAGGTCGGTCTCTACTGTTAGAAATGCCTGGACTTGAGCTTCAGGGATCGGTTTAGTCAACTCGGAAATAACATTTGTATCTAGCAGGAAACTGGTCACTGAAATGTCTCGTCGAGAAATGGATTAGGCCGGCCGAAGTCATCCCTGGGAGGTGGTTCCAAATTGGTCCCTCGGGGCATATTTTCTACTAACCAACGGCCCAGCGGCAATTTAGGCGTAGTTCGCGTGTGCCAAAAATCTTGAAGCGACTTCTGGAACTCCACAAGGTCTCTACCTCGCTGTCGAAGCGTATCACGTGTTTGGTCGTCCGTTTGAGTAGCTCCCAAGATCTTTTCGTACCCTGCGAGACCCACTTCTCCCACTTGCTCAAGCAAATGCTCAGCGGCAGCCTCAATATCCCTTGTCAGGTCGTCGCTGATGTTGAGGATAAGAGCACCGGCGATGCAAGCATATGCGAGAGGTAAAGCCAATTCATTCAAAGTTACAAGGAGACCGGCTTCTTGTAATTTCCCGCCTGTGGTGGGAACTCCTACCAGGTTGAAGAGCTGCGGTCGCAGTTCAGCATTAGGATGTACAAACCGGTGTGAAAGCGCCGAATAACGCTCGCTATTTATGGGCGGCTCTAGATTGGTAAGGCTCTTAAGCCGTGCGCGAACTTCTGCGGGCGTGAATCTATTCTGAAAAAGATTCCATTCCTCAAAGTTGGAGCCATCCATCCTAAATAACGCTAGAAGGTTTGCGACTTCACCGATGTGGCGCACAATGAGGAGAGATTCATCGTAAAAGCCCATCTGGATCAACCGCAAGGCTGCCCGCCCGTTGGAAGACACAGCACCGCAAAGGTATTGGATCGAGTGATCATTTCCGTTACATCCCCAATGGCAGGACCCCATCCGATCCAAGTATGACAGAACAGTACCTACTCCTTCGTAACAGTCCGGAGCTTTGCTGCCCAAATCCCATATTCGAGATTCCGTTTCGACTTCGCAACGGTCTTCAATGCTTTTGCTGAACTTTATGAATGCGTTCCCAATAGGAAACTCGTTGATATCAGACTCGACCATGCGAAGCCCCCAAAGGAAAAATGGCTTTTCCATGATATGAGGATCATAGCACATCCACACTGTCCCCATCCGTTGACTCCCCCCTAACCCCCATATATACTGCCCGGCATAGCTGGCCGGGCCCCGTTTACGTCTATCGGGGTGTGGTTTTGGGCACCCCCCCAGGGAAGCAAAAATTGACACGCCGGGAGGCGTGATGTGAAAGTTCCGATAAAGTTAACCGTTAACGGTAGAAGTCACGAGTCGGAAGTCCCAGCGCGCCAGCTCCTGGTGCATTACCTCAGGGACGACCTGGGGCTTACCGGCACCAAGATCGGTTGCGATACCAGCCAGTGCGGCGCCTGCGTCGTTCGTATCAACGGCTCCACCGTAAAATCCTGTACCTGCCTGGCCGTCCAGGCCGACGGCGCCGAGGTTGTAACCATCGAGGGCCTGGCCCAGGACGGCAACCTCCACCCCGTGCAGGAGGCCTTCTGGGACAACCACGGCCTTCAGTGCGGCTACTGTACCGCCGGGATGATTATGACCATCACCGAGCTGCTGGAACGCAACCCCAATCCCACCGCCGAAGAGGTGCGGGCCGGGCTGGAGGGCAACATCTGCCGCTGCACCGGCTACCACAACATCGTCAAGGCAGCCCTGGCCGCCGCTGAGGCCATTTCAACTGGAGCAGGGGGAGGTTAGAGTATGACTACTCGACTATTCGGCTCCGGTATTCGCCGTCGGGAAGACCCCCGGCTCATTACCGGACAAGCCTCATACACCGATGACATCAAGCTGGCCGGCCTGGTCCACGCTGCCATTCTGCGCAGCCCCCACGGCCACGCCCGCATCACCAGCATCGACACTTCCGCGGCGGCCGCCGCCCCCGGCGTAATCGCCGTCTATACCGGCGCCGACACGGAGGGTGTCCTGAATCCCATGCCCTGCGCCTGGGTCATTCCCGACTCCGACGTCAAGGCCGTGGCCTACCCGCCCATCGCCAAGGACGTTGTCCGCTACGTGGGCGACGCCGTGGCCGTGGTGGTGGCCGAGGACCGCTACCAGGCCGAGGACGCCCTGGAACTCATTACCGTGGACTATGAGCCCTTGCCCACGGTAATCAACCCGGAGGCGGCCATGCAGGAGGGCGCGCCCCAATTGCATGAGGACGCCCCCAACAACCAGGCCTTCCACTGGGTGGCCGCCGGCGGAGACACCGACGACGCTTTCGCCAACGCCGACGTGGTGGTGCGGGACACCATCATCCAGCAGAAGCTCATCCCCAATCCCATGGAGCCCCGCTCCGCCATCGCCAGCTATGTTCCTTCCATGGGCGAGCTGACCATCTGGAACACGACCCAGAATCCCCACATTGCCCGCTTCGTCACCTGCCTGGTGACGGGCATTCCCGAGCATAAAATACGGGTGATCGCTCCCGAGGTGGGTGGCGGCTTCGGCGCCAAGATTGCGGTATATGCCTGGGATATGGTCACCGCCTTCTGCGCCATGAAGCTGGGCCGTCCCGTCAAGTGGACCGAGACCCGCTCCGAGAACTTTGTATCCACCACGCACGGCCGGGACCACGTTGAGTACGTGGAGATGGCCGCCAACAGCGACGGTCGCGTTACCGGCGTCCGCAGCGTGGTTTACGCCGGAATGGGCGCATACCTGTCCACCGCGGCCCCGGGCATTCCAACCATCCTGCACGGCCTCATGTACTCAGGCCCTTACGACATCGCCAACATCAAGGCGGATATCTACGGCGTTTTCACCAACTCCACCCCCGTCGAGGCCTATCGCGGCGCAGGCCGTCCCGAGGCCACCTTCCTCCTGGAACGCCTGATGGACCTGGTGGCCGCCGAGGTGGGCAAGGACCCGGTGGAAGTGCGCCGGATGAACCTGATCCCCAAGTTCGAGAATGGTCACGACGTGGCCATCGGCCTGACCTACGACAGCGGCGACTACGAGGGTGTCCTGAACGTGGCCCTGGAGCACGTCAACTATGACCAGTTGCGCCATGATCAGGCCCACGGGCGGGAACACGGTCGCCTGACCGGCATTGGCGTAAGCTGCTACTGCGAAATCTGCGGCCTGGGCCCCTCACAGGTGGCCGGGGCTGTCGGCTTCGGCGGCGGCCTGTGGGAAAGCGCCACGGTGCGCTTCTACGCCACCGGCAAGGTCAACGTCTTCATCGGCACTTCCCCCCACGGCCAGGGCGAGGAGACCACCTTCGCCCAGATTATGTCCGAGGAGCTGGGTGTTCCCGTGGACGACGTGGAGGTTATCCACGGCGACACCGACACCACGCCCATGGGCTGGGGCACCTACGGCAGCCGCACCACCGTTGTCGGCGGTGGCGCGCTGGCCCTGAGCGCCCGAAAAATCAAGGACAAGGCCATTACCCTGGCCGCCCACCTGCTGGAGGCCGCGGAAGCGGATATCGAGTACGAGGACGGCAACTTTTTCGTTCGCGGGGCTCCTGATAACGGCAAGACCATCCAGGAAATTGCCCTGATGGCCAACGTTGCCTGGAATATGCCCGAGGGAATGGAGCCAGGGCTGGAGGCTACCACCTTCTACGACCCGCCCAACTTCTCCTACCCCTTCGGCGCCCACGTGGCGGTGGTCAACGTGGACCCGGATAACGGCCATATCGTCCTGGAGCGCTACGTGGCGGTGGACGACTGCGGCCCCCAGATCAATCCCATGATCGTCGAGGGCCAGGTCCACGGCGGCGTAGTCCAGGGCGCCGGCCAGGCCCTGTGGGAGGGCGCGGTCTATGACGACAACGGGCAGCTGCTGACGGGGTCCATGCTGGACTACGCCCTGCCCCGGGCCCACCTGGTGCCCGACATAGAGACCCTTTCCACGGTGACGCCGTCGCCCCATAATCCCCTGGGCGTCAAGGGCATCGGCGAGACCGGCACCATCGCTTCCACCGTGACCATCTACAATGCCGTCATTGACGCCCTGCGGCCCCTGGGCGTAACTCGCCTGGAGATGCCCCTGACCCCCGAACGGGTCTGGCGCGCCATCCAAGAGGCGGGCGGCCACCACGGCCATGACCATGGGCACGGGCACGACCACGGGCATGGTCATGACCACGGACACGGACACGGACACTAGCCGGATAAGGGAGGAAGAACAGAATGTACACGCCTGATTTCCACTACCACAAGGCCGGCTCCGTGGCCGAGGCCATCGAGATGCTGGCCCATCACCAGGAGTCCGGCGCCGATTCCCGGGGCGAGACCCGCCTCCTGGCCGGCGGACACAGCCTGCTGCCCCTGATGCGCCTGCGCCTGGCCCGTCCCG
>JAPPJA010000391.1 GCA_028874675.1 Chloroflexota bacterium | reverse complement strand
ATCTACCATAGCTTCCACTCGAGTTTCTGGCCCACCTCCGAACAGGCTCACACCTACCTCTACTGAAAATTCGCCCATGTCCGGTGAGCCCCGCTGCAATTTCACTCTCTTTGCCGCCTTTGACGGCGGCATAGGCTGCCTCAGCATGACGTCCCTTTTCCAACTCGAGCCAATAACGGTAATTCCAACGATGGCCAGATTGATTACCGGATTGCATCTAATTCCCTGGCCGGCTGGGGCAGGCAGGGTGGGAAATTCCCACCCTTTTTATGACCTAGAAATAAGCCGGCTTCTCGAAGATGCCGCCTACCAGGGGCTGGGCGTCCATGCCCATCCAGTCTTCCACGATGGCGGTGTACACGCTGCGGAAGTCGGTGTGGGGGACCAGGTCACCCTGCTCCAGGTGCTCGGGGCGCAGGGACGGGTATTCGCCGTACTCGCCGCCCTTGATGGCGTCACCGGCCAGGAAGGCCACGCCGCCAGCGCCGTGGTCGGTACCGGAACCGTTGTCGTGGACCCGGCGGCCGAACTCGGTGAACATCAGCATGATTACGTTGTCGGCGGCGTCATTCTCGCGCAGATCGTCGAAGAAGCTCTCCACGGCCTGGGAGACGTCGATCCACAGCTTGTCGTGCATGCCCACCTGGTTGGAATGGCTGTCGAAGCTGCCATGGTCGCAGTAGAAGACACGAGTGCCCAGGTTGGCCTGGTGCACCTGGGAGATGCCCTTCAGCTTGGAAGCAATGGAAGTGTCCGGATACTCGATGCTGGAGGAGTACATCTCCGGCGCGACCTTCAGGATGTCGGCGGCCTTCATGGAGTCCAGACCGGTCTGGCCCAGGTAGTCCATCACAGCGCCGGTACCGATGGTCGGGGAGTAGAGGCGTGTAAAGCGGTCAAGAATCTTGTCCCGCTGCTCGGCCTCGTTGATACCGGTCAGCAGACCGAAGGAGTCCAGGTCGTCCACACAGGCCACCGGCACGCTGGGCAGGGCCAGGGCGCGGGGAAGGCTGGGGCCGAAGCTGACGGCGGTTACCACGTTTTCCTTGTTGGGGTCGATTTCCTTGGTGGCGCGGCCCAGCCAGCCCTCGGTGCCCAGCTTGTCCGGCTCGCAGGTGTGCCAGATGTCCATAGAGCGGAAGTGGGAGCGGGGGGCGTTGGCATAGCCGACCCCGTGGATGATGGCCAGGTTGCCCTGGTCCCAAAGGTTCTTCATTGGGCCCATGGTGGGGTGCAGGCCGACCTGGTCGTTAAGCTTGAGTATGCGGTCTTCGGCCACACCCACCGCCGGGCGGTTGTCCCGATACAGGGGGTCGGTAAAGGGAATTACCGTGTTCAGGTAGTCATTGCCGCCGGTAAGCTGCAGGACCACCAGCACGGGGTCTTTCTTGGTTGAGGCCATTGCTGTTTCCTCCTGGAAAGGTTTGTCAGTGACTTGTGCTGAGACAACCGCGGACCGTGGTTGTCTCAGCGGCAATCTGGTCTTTAGGCGTACTGGTAGTCCCGCAGGGAAACGATGAGCTGCAGCAGCTCGGAGACGCGCTCCGTGGCGGCGGCTTCGTTGCTCCAGGACAGGCTGCCGCCGGGGACGGCGTGGTCCAGCAGTTCCTGGCGGGTGTCGGAGCTCACTTCCAGGGGACCCATCAGGTCCAGGCAGGTGTCAACGAACTGCTCGGGGGCGACGTCGCCCTGGCTGCGCAGGCGGTTGACGATGGACTGGACGCCGGGGCGGGAAACATCGCCCACCATGTCGGCGGTGAAGTTGATGCGGCGCATCAGGGAGCCGCTGTTGATCCACTCGGCGCCGGTATGCCAACCCTCCACGCTGGGGGGATTGAGCAGGTCCTGGCCCATGTAGTTAGGCTGGCGGGAAAGATCGCCGATGCCGGGGGCCGGGAAATCAGAGCCGCCGACCAGCTTCAGGGTGCCAACCACGACTTCGGCCGGGCTCTTGAGCTTGGCGAACCGGGCGTTCTTGAAAAAGTCGGAGTTGAACAGCACCCGCAGCATGGCCTTGATATCGTAGCCGGACTCAATAAAGGCATCGGCCAGCGCGTCAATGGCATCTTCGTCCACGGGGGGAGTTACCTGCCAGGCGGGCACCTGCGCCTCGTCGGCCACGAAGAAATTGTACAGGTGGCGGGCGATGAAGGTGGCGGTGGCGGGATGGTTGCAGACGATGTCGATGATATCCTCGCCATTGAAGTTGCCAGTTTCGCCAAGGAAGGTCTTCTCGCCTTCGTCGTGGTCCTCGGGGCGGTACTCGAAGCGCCAGTCGTGACGGCCCAGGGGACCGCGGGGGAGCTTGGCCTCGAAGGTCCAGCCGGTAAAGGCCCGGGAGCACTCGCGGACGTCAACCTCGGTGTAGTTGCCAACGCCCATGCTGAAGAGTTCCAGAAGCTCGCGGCCCCAGTTCTCGTTTACGGCATCGGCGTGGTTTTCGTTGTTGTCCAGCCAGTAGAGCATGGCCGGATTCCTGGACAGGGTCAGGAGCAGTTCCTTGTAGTTGCCCATGCCCTGTTCGCGGAACATGGTGATCATGTTCTGGATTTCGTCGTAGTGGTCAACTTTGGAAACGCCGGTGGCAAAAATGTGGTGCCAGAAGAGGGTCATTTTCTCTTCCAGGGGCCGCCGGGTGTTGACCATCCACCAAAGCCATTCGGCGGCGCCCATACCGGGCAGGGTGCCGGGACGCCAGGTCCAGGGCTGGTAGCGCATCATTTCGAAGCGGTCCAGGGGCTCTTCAGTGGGGTTGAGCAGCTCTTCCACCACGGCCTCGTAACCCTTCTCGCAGAGGGTTTCCAGCTCTTCGCGGGTGGCGCCGAAACCGGCGCGGCGCATAAGGTGAGCCATCAAGGCTATATCCTGGTTCGCCATTAGCTTTCCTCCTCATGAAATTCTTCAATAATCATTGTTGTTTGCGAATGATTATAGTTGGGGGAATTATCGGGTATGGGGTGGGGTGGTGTCAATTGAGTAGGCGTTAATTACAGGGCAATTGCATTTTAACTGCGGAGCACTTTAAGCAAGTAATCGTTGCGC
>JAPPJA010000279.1 GCA_028874675.1 Chloroflexota bacterium | reverse complement strand
CCCATAACATCGATGGTCTTAACGGCCACAACCGAAACAACAAACGCACCCTCTTCCCCCACTGCCTCAATACCATGCAGAACGAGTACCCGCAGTTCGGCGGGGACTACGAGGTGCTGCATTACAGCCAGTTTGTGGACGAACTAATCCAGCAGGGGCGGGTCAAGCCCATCAAAATGATGAACGTGGACATGGCCTATCACGACTCCTGCTTCCTGGGCCGCCATAACGGAATCTACGACCAGCCCCGCAACATTGCCCGCTCCATCCCGGGGTTGCGACTGGTGGAAATGACTCCCCGCTGTCGGGAGCGGGGCTTCTGCTGCGGCGCCGGCGGCGGCCACATGTGGATCGAGGAAAGCCAGGGCCAGCGCATAAACCATGCCCGCACGGACCACTTCCTTGAAACCAATGCCGATACAGTGGGTGTTTCCTGTCCCTTCTGTTTACAGATGATGACCGAGGGAATACAGTCCAAGGGAGAAGACCAGACCAAGCAGGCTAGGGATGTGCTGGAGATTCTGGCGGACAGCCTGGAAGAGTAATCAACGGTAGCATCCGTCTCCCGCGAACCGATACCCGATTAATGACGTCAACCATAGCGTAGTGATTAGCAAGTACCCGCCGATAATTTGGATTGATGTTCTTCTGAAGGTTGTCCTGGTCTGCCTGCTGCTGTTCGGCGCCTTCTCCGGGTTGCCGCAGTTCGAGGGCAAGGGCTTTCTCTGGCGGTTGATCACCTATCCCATGGCCATGCTGGTATTGCCGGTAGCCTGGACGGCGTGGCGGAGAGATTCGGCCTACCCCTTCGCCGCCGACATCCTGATAACTCTTCCCTTCCTGATTGATACCGCCGGCAATTCGCTGGACCTTTATGACACGGTGGAGTGGTGGGACGACGCCAACCACCTGGTCAACTGGGCCCTCCTTTCCGGCGGCGTCGGCGCGCTGGTCAGCAGACTGGGACACGGATTCTGGATTTCCGCGGCCCTGGTCATCGGCTTTGGCGCGACAACTGCTATCATTTGGGAGATTGCCGAATACGTGGCTTTCATCCGGGTTTCCCCCGAACTGGAAACGGCTTACATTGATACCCTCGGAGATATGACCCTGGGTCTGATAGGATCAGTAGTGGCAGGAGTGATTTCCGGATGGGCGTCCCGGCGGTTGCAGTCCCGCCCCGTGCCCTAGTCTCACAAGGGCCTTCTCAGAACCCGATTATCAAGGTGAATTCAATATGTCCAACGCAAAGCCCTTCGCCCTTCTCGCAATACCCGATGATGAACCCCCAGCTCTGGCGGGAACGCCCCTGGAATCCAGGGCGCGGGAGTTGGCCGACCTAGCTGAATGGCACACAACTCGGCCAGCCAGCAACCAGGAAACCATCGAACGCATACGGAAAGCGGACGCCATCATAAACATCCGCTCCGCCGTTCCCTTCCCTCGCGAAGTACTGGAGGCCTGCCCCAACCTGAAACTGCTTTCGGTATGGGGTACCGGGGTTGACCACGTTGACCTGGCGGCGGCGGAAGAACTGGGAATAACGGTTTCCAACACCCCGGATACGGCGCGCCCTATGTGTCCGAACATGCCCTCGCCCTGGCCCTGGCCGTCTCCCGCCAGATAGTCCAGAACGACCGCCGCATTCGCGGGGGCGGATGGGCCGCGGGCTACATCGACGAACTCTACGGCAAGACCCTGGGCGTGGTGGGCACCGGCGCCATCGGCCGCCGAATGGTCCAGCTGGGTCAGGGTATAGGGATGAACGTAGTTGCCTGGACCTTTAATCCTTCCCGCGAGCGGGCCGAAGAATACGGGGTAGAATTCCTGGAACTGGAGGAGTTGCTGCGCAGTTCCGACGTTGTTTCCCTCCATGTCGCGCTGACTCCCGACAGCCAGGGACTGATTGGCCGGGACCAGCTGGCCCTGATGAAGCCCACTGCCATCCTGGTGAACGTGGCCCGGGGCGCAGTGGTGGATGAGGCGGCGCTGCTGGAGGCCCTGCAAGAGGGTCGCATCGCCGGAGCGGGTTTGGACGTTTTCGAGGTCGAGCCCTTGCCGGCCGGGCATCCGCTAACCCTGCTTGACAATGTGGTCCTTGCGCCCCACGCCGGAAGCATGGCCTACAACGGCACCATGAGGGGCCTGGAAATGTCCATCGAAAACCTGGAGCGGTTCGCCGCCGGCTCCCCCGTAAACGTGGTAGCGCAAGGGTTTCGAACTTAGTTATGAGTAGGGAACCCGTATGGGCAGATTTGTGCAATTGTTCGGCGCTGTCGCCATACTGGCGGGAACTGTGTGGCCAGGCATGAGTCTGCTCGACTTCCTGGAACGCCAGTTCATCTTCTTCCCTGCTTCACAAATTCACCGGACACCTGCAGATGTGGGAGTTCCTTACGAGGATGTCCAGTTTAAAACTGAGGACGGGCTGTCCCTGAATGGCTGGTTCATGCCCGCTCCGGCTACCACCCCTCCCAGCGAGGGCGGAAGGTCGGATATCACCCTGCTCTGGCTGCACGGCAACGGCGGCAACATCAGCCATCGGGTTGACGACCTGGCCCTGTTCCATCACCTGGCGGGTGTCAACGTGTTCATCTTCGACTACCGGGGCTATGGCAGAAGCCAGGGAAAGCCGTCGGAGGATGGAGTTTACCGCGACTCCAGGGCTGCGTTGTCCTACCTGGACTCCCGGGGCGACCCGTCGGAGAGCCGGCTTGTTTACTTCGGTCGCTCCCTGGGAGCCGCCGTCGCCGTTGAGCTGACACAGCGCCGGCAGCCCCATGGAATGATTCTCTACTCCCCATTTACCAGCATCTCTGACCTGGGCCGAGACCTGTACCCTTACTCCCCCATCCGGCTGCTGGCGGGAAAGCGATTTGACGCCCTTTCCCGCATCAAGCAATACGAAGGTCCGCTGCTGGTAATCCACGGGGAGGCCGACGAGATAATACCCGTTGACCACGGCCGCCGCCTGTACGAAGCGGCGAATCAACCCAAGAGTTTCCACGAAATCCCCGGGGCCATGCACAACGACGGTCTGGGC
>JAPPJA010000173.1 GCA_028874675.1 Chloroflexota bacterium | reverse complement strand
CCGGCGGCAGGAACGCGGGTTCATTCCCTTACGTCAGATTTATGACCAGTTCCTTGAGGAAAGGGCTTCCATCGCCGACCCGCTGGATGACACCGCGCCCGTGCTGACGGGTTATAACGACCTGGATGAATTGCTGGGCGGAATGCAGCGGTCCGATATGCTGATTTTGGGGGCGCGCCCGGGGCTGGGCAAGAGCGCGCTGGCCATAAACGTTTCCATCAACGCGGCCCGACAGGGTTCCACAGTGGGCATCTTCAGCCTGGAAATGAGCCGGGAGCAGCTGGCCCTGCGCATCCTGGCGGGAGACGCGGAAGTGGACGCCCACCGGCTGCGCCTGGGCCTCTACACCGAGGCGGAGGAACAGCGGATTATCGACTCCATCGGCAATCTTTCCGAATTGCCGGTGTTCATTGATGACACTCCTTTCCAGGGCATCCCTGAAATGCGCAGCAAGGCCCGACGGCTGTCCCTGAGCCCGGAGGGCCTGGACCTGCTGATTGTGGACTACCTGCAATTGATCCAGGGCCAGGGTCGGATACGGGGCACGGAGAACCGGGTGCAGGAAATCAGCGAGATTTCCCGCAACCTGAAGGGCATCGCCAGGGACTTGCGCCTGCCCATCATCACCTGCTCGCAACTGAGCCGGGTTGTGGAAGGACGGCCAGGCCACCGCCCCCTGCTCTCGGACCTGAGAGACAGCGGCAGTATCGAGCAGGATGCTGACATTGTTATGTTTATCTACCGGGAGGACGTGTACTACACTGAGGAGGAATGGGAGCAGCATTTTCCCGACCGGCCCTTCCCCCGGAATATCGCGGAGATAATTGTTGCCAAGCACAGGCACGGACCAACCGGGGCGGTAAAAATGCGCTTCCGTAACAACCTGGTGCGCTTTGACGCACTGGGGCGGGACGACGAATTCTAGCCATGCCGTTTGAAGGATTCCCCCGAAACGTTCGGGCCACTGCGGTGCCCGACCCCGTGTTCAACTCGCTGCTGGAAGAAATCGAAGACCTGGCGGAGTTGAAGGTTATCCTGCGCCTGATCTGGTTGCTGGGGCAGCAGCGGGGACCGGTGAGGTACGTGGCGGAGCGAGACCTGCTTTCAGACTCTACCATGCTGGCGGCGCTACAGGGCATGGGAGGCAACCCGCAGGACCACATCCGGCAGGCCCTGGCCCTGGGGGTGACGCGGGGCACTCTGCTGCGCCAGACCAACGAAGACGCGACGGAACGATTTTATTTGCTGAATACGGACGGGAACCGGAAGGCATTGTCAAACCGCTTGGAGGGCCTTGCACCCGCTGCCAGCAGCCCGGCCAGCCCGGAAGCGGGGGAGAAACGGCCCCGAACCGGAGCCGACGGAAGCAGCATTTACAACCTTTACGAAAACAATATCGGCACCATTGGGCCGATGATGGCGCAACAACTGGCCGAGGCCGAAGAGCGCTACCCTCCCCGCTGGATAGAGGAAGCGTTCAGCACGGCCATCTTTGAGAACAAGCGGTCATGGCGTTACATCGCCGGCATTCTGCGGCGGTGGGCCGCTGAGGGCAGGGGCGGTATGGAGACAAGAGAGGAAACAAGCCCGGGCCCGCAGCCCGGCGTTGGAATAAAAGCAGGAGCCACCCTGTGGGAAGGGGACGGGAGGCAGCATGGAGAGCCTGGGAGACATTCTGAAAAGGATGGCCGCGCGGGAATTCCAGAGGACTTTCAACGGAGATAGGGCGGGCCTTCGCAGCATTGCCCCTGACGAGAACGAAGAGACCGACTGCCCTATATGTAATGGGGCAGGTTGGGTCAGCAAGCGGGTTCCGGTAGGGCATCCCGACTTCGGTGAAGCCTTTCCCTGCCGCTGCCAGCAACGACAGGATACGGAACAGCGGACGCATGCCCTGAGCCGCTACAGTAACCTGGGCGCTCTTCGGCGAACAACCTTCGAAAACACCCGCCCGGAAGGTATTCTGCTCAACGCCGCCGGCTCATCTCTTTTTCGGGAAGCATTGGCAGCTGCCGAAGACTTTTCGGAGGACCCGAAAGGATGGATGGTGTTCTCGGGTCCGAGCGGCAGCGGAAAAACCCACCTCGCTGTTGCAATCGCCAACCGCTGCATCGAGCAGGGGCTTCCAACCTACTTTATCGTGGCCGCAGACTTGCTGGACCATTTGAGAGCTACCTATGCTCCCGACAGCGACCTTTCATATGACGAGTTGTTCGAGCACGTCAGAAACGCGCCTCTGCTGGTGCTGGACGACCTTTCAGCCCAGGTTACGACTCCCTGGGCAAAAGAAAAGCTGTTCCAGATAATCAGCCACCGCTTCAACGAATCTCTTCCCACCATCATTACTGTTCGTGGGTCTTTGGACCGACTGGACGAAGGCTTGAGGACACGGATGGAGTCCCAAAGCGATTTCTCCAGGGTGTTCAGGCTGGGAGAGAACAATTCCCGGCTTTCAAGACGGATAGGCGCTATGCCGGAAGAAATGCAGCTTCGAATGACGCTGGATTCCTTTGACGTTTACGGAAGGGCCGACACCGACCTGGAAGGCCGCGAATCGCTGGCGCGGGCCCTGGAAGCTGCAAGAGAGTTTGCAGTCAGTCCCAGCGGCTGGCTGCTCCTTACCGGACCTCGGGGATGCGGAAAAACTCACTTGGCAGCCGCCATACTCGGTGAGAGTGAGCGACAGGGCCGGCAGGCATTTTACGCCTTTGTCCCGTCTCTCCTGGACCATCTGAGGGGTACTTTCAGCCCAGACAGCCTCATTGCCTACGACGAACTTTTCGAAGAGGTAAAGACAGTTCCGTTGCTGGTATTGGACGATCTGGGTACGGAAAGCAGCACCCCCTGGGCCGAGGAAAAACTGTATCAAATCGTGGTATATCGCTACGACGCCAGGCTGCCCACCATTATTACGTCAGTCTTCAACATTCAGGAACTCGAAGCAATGAAGCCCCGGATCGGTTCCAGACTGGTTGATGGGACCATGGTGGACTGGCACCCTATTACCGCACCCAATTACCGGGACCAGCGCCGCAAGTAGCCACCGGGAGTTGCAAG
>JAPPJA010000218.1 GCA_028874675.1 Chloroflexota bacterium | reverse complement strand
GCGACGTGCTGACCGCCTCCGGGGTAGTTTCGGCCATGCGTGAAGTTGGCGAATTTGGCGTCGTTGACTGCGTGGTGGAACTGACCAACAGCCGGGGTCACCAGACCGCGGCCGGAGAAGCCTCCGTTATTCTCCCCCGGCGCGGCCAGAGTCTCCCCCTTATCTGGCCCGAGGAATCCTGGTAGCCGTGCGTTTGCTGGAAGGCATCCGCGTCCTGGAATTGGGCGGCCACACCTCCGCTCCCTTCTGCGCCCGGCTGCTGGCCGACTACGGGGCCGACATCATCAAGGTTGAACCGCCCGGCCTGGGCGACCCCGCCCGCAGCAAGGGCCCCTTTGCCGGCGACGATCCCAATCCCGAAAAAAGCCTCCCTTTCCTCTACCTGAACACCAACAAGCGGGGAATTACCCTCGATATCGAATGCCCCACGGGCCGGCTGATCCTGGACCGCCTGCTGTCCGAAACCGACGTCCTGGTGGAAAACTTCTCCCCGGCTCTGCGAGACTCCCTGTCCCTCGATTTTGATTCCCTGGCCGCCGTCAACCCTAGCCTGGTCGCCGTATCCATTACTCCCTTCGGATTGGCGGGACCATACCGGGACCAGCCCGCCGAAGACATCGAGGCATTTGCCTGGAGCGGCCACCTGTACCATTCGGGCGACTCTGACCGGGAGCCCCTGCACAACGCCCTCGACCAGGCCTGGTACGTAGCGGGAGTCAACGCCGCCACCGCTGCCGCCGCCGCCCTGTTCCAACGCCTGTTCACCGGCCGGGGCCAGCAGGTTGAAGTTTCAGCCTCGGAATGCCTCGCTGCCCACATGGTCCAGGCCGTCCCCTATTTCAATTACATGGGCGCCATAAAGGGCCGCCGCCCCATCCGCGGTTCCGGCTTCGAGGAACTGATGCCGGCCAGGGATGGCTACGTGGTCCCGTCCGTCCAGGGTTCGCAACCCTGGTCCGTTGTAGCCGACCTGATTGGCCTGGAAGAACTGGAAGACGAGAAGTTTTCCAGCGGTTCCGGCCGGATTGAGCACGGCGAGGAGCTCAAGGAACTGGTTGCCCGGGGCCTGTCCAAGTGGGACCGCAAACCCCTGTTCGAGGCTTCGGGCCAGCGTCGCCTGGTTTTTGGAATGGCCCAGGATTCCGGTGATCTTTACGACTGCCCTCACCTTGAGGAAAGGGGCTATTTTGTCCAGGTGGACCATCCCGTCGCGGGAAGCGCACCATATGCCGGCTTCGGGCCCTGCCTTTCATCTTACCAGTATGAGATTACCCGGCCCGCGCCTCTCCTGGGCCAGCACAACCAGGAAATTTACGGCGACAGCCTGGGCCTCTCGGACCTGGACCTGGTCTGTTTGAGGGCAGGCGGCATCGTCTGACGGGTCCTGGTTTTTGCCGGAATTCAAACCCTGGAACATTGTGGAACCGCCGCTCCCGACTCCGAAAGAAATGACTGAATTGCTGCGACACTCTCCCCTTTCCGGCATACGCGTTGTGGACCTCAGCAGGGTCTTTGCCATGCCCTACGTGGGGGCGTACCTGGCCGACATGGGGGCTGAAGTCATCAAAATTGACACCCACCACGCGGCCTTTATAGATACCACCCGGACTCTTACCGGCCCCTATCCCGGGAATGAACCCGGCCAGGAATTCTGGAACCGGGCCGGTACCTACCAGACCCTCAACCGGGGCAAGCGCAGCCTCACCCTGGATTTGCGGTCTGAAGAAGGCATGGCGATTTTGCTGGACCTCATTTCCGTCAGCGACGTGGTCCTGGAGAACTTTACTCCCCGCGTAACCCGCCGCTTTGGCCTGGACTATCCCAGCCTGCGGAAGGCCCGGCCTGACCTGGTCCTGGTGTCCAACACCGGCTACGGCCATAGCGGCCCCTGGAGCGACTTTGGCGCCATGGCCTCGGCCCTCGAACCGACCCACGGTACTGGCGCCTTCATGGGCTACCTGGAACTGGATGAGGACGGCAGTCTTTCGGCCAGTGCAACCCCCAACAAGATCGGAAACTCCTATACCGACTTCCTGGCCTGCTGGTCGGCGCAAATGGCTATTATCGCTGCCCTCTATCGGCGGGCCCTCACCGGGCAGGGAACGTGGGTCGATCTGGCCATGTATCAAAACGGCGTTTCCTTCATCGGCGAGGGCCTGCTGGACTTTGCCTTCAACGGCCGACCTGCGCGCCGCCAGGGAAACCGCCACGAAAGCCAGTCGCCCCAGGGCTGTTACCCCTGCCAGGGGCAGGACCGCTGGGCTGTGCTGACTGTCCGCGACGATCGCGACTGGCTTGCCCTCTGCGAAGCCCTGGGCCAGCCGGATCTGGCCTCCGACGACCGGTTTGCCGACCCCATCACCCGCCACCGGAATCAGGCTGAGCTGGACCGGATTATTGGCGGCTGGACCCGGTCCAGGACCCAGGCCGAAGTGGTTGAAGCTTTGCGGTCCAGCGGCATTCCCGTCGCCCCCGTTTTGGACGGGGAACAACTGCTGTGCGATCCCCACCTGCGCGGTCGCGGCCTCTTTGAGGTTGTAGAACATCCGGAGAGCAGCGGCATCGGCCGCCGGGAATACCTTGGCCGTGGCTGGAAACTCTCCGGCGCGGACGTGGCCATCCGGGGCCCGGCCCCGGACCTGGGAGAGGCCAACGGCTATGTGCTTGAAGAAATACTTGGCCTGACTGCCTCACTGGTGAAATCCCTCAGGCGCGACGAGGTCATCGGGGAAGAACTGGCCGGCGGCGGAGCCCCAGGCGTAGTGCCCCTCCAGCGTCAGGCCGAACTGGGCTGGATTGCCGATTACCGCGAGAATTTCTCCCCCTGACCCGTCTTCCCTGACATTCCCCCCTTTCCCAACAGGACTGCAGCCACGTAGCATAAACATAGGCTTCCCCCTGGGGCTCGGCGCGTAAGCAGTCCGGCAATAAACTCGGGCTACAGGAGACGATAGTTCATTAGGGGGTGTCGTAAAATTGAATATATAAGCTTCCCAGCGTACCAATTCGTCGTTCCCGCGAATGCGGGAACCTTGCCGGCTATGCTCAAGATTCCTCCC
>JAPPJA010000206.1 GCA_028874675.1 Chloroflexota bacterium | reverse complement strand
ACTCTGAACTCTTACCCGCGTCAATCCTGCCTGGCGTAGCGTGTTATTATTGGTTGAGGCTCCGAAAGTCCTGCCCCTTTCGGTGGTAGCCCCATCCGGCTGCTCCGGCCAGGGTACCTGCGGAAAGGGCCTGCCGGCAGTCTCCCCACCCTTGGCTCAAATGCAAATGGTTTGACAAGACAAGACCCGAAGCCATGCCGGAAAGCAAGATACTGATAATTGACGACGAGTGGGAATCGGCCATCGTCAAGGCCGTCCAGCGGCGGCTGCAGGACGAGGGCTGGAACACCGTCATCGTTCAACCCCAGTCCCAGTGGATGGTGGGCGAAGAATTTGAGACCGCCACCATCTACGCCATTGAGGACGAGCGGCCCGATGGCGTGCTGCTGGACGTCCGCCTGGGGGAACACCGGGACGACCAGTTCAAGGGCCTGGAAATACTGCGCCAGATCGTGGAGCGCTACCCCACCCTGCCGGTCCTGATGTTCACCCAGTACGCCCAGGGCCCGGCCCGGGACACGGCCGTTCGCGGCGCCCTCCGCTGGAACGCTCCCGTGGACTTCATCGACAAGCTGGCCAGCCCCGAAGAAGTGGTGCTGCGGTTGCGGCGCCTGATGGGTTCCAGCCCCGACATCATACCCATTGGCTCCCATTTGCTGGTGGATGTGGGCGCGGAAACCGTGTCAGCCCGGCAGGACCGGGCCGGCACATTGACTCCCGTAACCGACATCCACGGCATGAAATTCGAAATCTTCCGGGAGCTGGCGGCCGCCTGGTACCGCAGCCCCGGCGAACTGGTGCCCTTCAGCCGGCTGGAGCGGTACTCCGAGGGCGAAGAGGCCCGGGCATCCCTTCGCGTACGCATTCGCGAGATCAAGGTGTCCCTCGGCAGGGCGCTGGGCATTCAGCTGGGCGCCAACGACCTCATAGTAAACGTCAGGGACCGCGGATATCGCCTGACGCCACCTCAAATGTGACATCGTGCTGCTCCCGAACCTGCGAAATCCCTCATCCTGGACCTTGCCCCGGGTCGGCATTCGACCTGTCGGCCCCGGAGGCCTGGCCCGCCTGCTGGGCGCGCTCATTCTGGTCTTCGGCGTCGCCAATCTGGCCGTGGCCCCCGTGGTGGGCGAGGCGATGTTTGCCCGCCTCTGGGGCATTGAGCCCCTCACCTATATGGGCGCCGCCCTGGTTATCCTTGGGCTGGCCATCACCTCCCTCGCCTATCTGGTGTCGGATATTGTGCGGTCGCGCCGTCGCGCCTCCGACGAAGACCGCCGGTTCGCCGAACGCTGGACCCAGGTGACCCAGCAGTATTTCGACCTGTTCAACCACGACCTGGGGCGTCCCCTGCGCCGAATCGTGGGCAAGGAGCGGGAAATCCGCGAGCAGCTTCAGGCCGCAGGGTCCGACATACACCCGTCGGTCCGGGAACTGCTGGATGAAATCGAGGAACAGACACCCAGTTTCCGGCTGATGATGTCCAACATACAGGTACTCATTGAGCTGGAAACGCCCAACACGGGCGAGCACCTGCACGCGGTGGAACCCGCCGAGGTAGTCCGCCGCATCGTGGACCGATACAGCCTGGTCGCCGCCGATGCCAGCAAGCAGATCGTCTGGTGGTCCGAGCCCACCGAGTTCGGCATCGTCTATTGCGACAGTTCCGCCATCGAGCACATAGTAACCAACCTGGTGGACAACACCGTCAGGTACGCCGAGTCCTTCGCGGAAATCGGCCTCACCAGGGACGAGAAGTCCTTCTACATCCGTGTCTGGGACGATGGGCCGGGCATTGCCGCCCGTTACCTTCCCTACCTGTTCGACCGGGGGTGGACTCCGGAGGTGGCCCGGCACGAGGAGCGCACCAGTTCGGGGCTGGGGCTTTTCATCGCCCATACACTGGCCAAGCGCTACGGGGGAGACCTGACCGTAGAGAGCATCACCGAGCCGGATTCGGACCACCACACGTCTTTCACCCTGACCCTGCCCCTGCGAAGAGCGCCGGCCTGGAACGCTGGAGAGCCGGTGGCATGACTCCCCCTGCCGGCCGCAGCCGGGCACGGTTTCTCCGGGCCATTCCTTCCGTCACCTGGATTCCCTTCATTGCGATCCTGATGGTGGCCGTCCTGGCAGGCTGCGTTTACGTAACGGATCGGCCCGGGACAGTCACGCCCACGCCGCTGCCCGTACCCGTTGCCACCGAGGCTCCCACCCCCACCCCTGTTCCGGAGCCTACCGCCACACCCGCGCCTACACCCACGCCGGAGCCGACCCCCACGGCGACTCCCGAGCCCACGCCTACACCCACGCCTGAGCCAACGCCCACGCCTACACCTGCGCCGACCGCGACGCCGATACCTACGCCCACGCCGTCTCCCACGCCCATGCCAACTCCGGAGCCAACGCCCGAACCGACTCCCGACCCGAACATTCCGTACCTGGACATAGAATCTCCGCTGGACCGGAGCATTATAAGGGAAGAGTCCGTAACCATTCAGGGAGTTACCAGCCTGGGGGCGTCGGTCAGCGTCCGCGGACGCGCCGTAGCCGCCGGCGAGGAGGGCAGGTTCCGCCTGAACGTGCCGCTGGCTCCCGGCGTAAACGTCCTGGAGGTATTCGCCATCAACCCGGATGGTCAGCGCCAGGGCAGGACCCTTACCGTCACTTACCTGCCCCTGGAACCCTTCTTCCTGACCATCACCCAGCCCGACGTGCAGGACCGGACGGTAACCCAGTCATCCATCAGGCTGTGGGGCAGGACCGCCTCCGACGCCACCGTGGCGGTGAACGGCATCGCCATACCCGTGGACCAGCTCGGCATCTTCTCCACCACGGTAAGCCTCGGCCCCGGGCGCAACTCCATAGTCGTGGTTGCCACCAGCATGACTGGGGAGGTCCTGCGGGAAACCCTGATAGTCACCTACAACCTGCCCTAGCCGGCTCGCCAGGTCCAGGCCAATCGCGTTATGGAATCAGGCGATGGGTGCACAAATGCGGCAGCCTAAAGTCATGTCGCCCTGAGCTTGCCGAAGGGCCTGAAATCCTTCCCCACGGCCTCGCTACG
>JAPPJA010000033.1 GCA_028874675.1 Chloroflexota bacterium | reverse complement strand
GTTGTGGACTTTATAGTAAAGCAGGATGAGCAGGTCTATCCCATGATTCCCGCCGGCGAGTCGGTCAATGAAATGATGGAAGAACCGGTCCCGGAGAGGATTTTCTAAATGAACGGCAATGGCCAACACCACACCATAATTGCCCTGGTCCACGACAGGCCGGGTGTCCTGACCCGGGTTGCGGGACTGTTCCGCCGGCGCGGCTTCAACATTTCCAGCCTGGCCGTTGGCAACAGCGAACAGGAAGGCCTTTCCCGCATGACTTTCGTGGTGGACGGCGACCAGTACACCGTTGACCAGGCCACCAGGCAACTGGACAAGCTGATAGAGGTGGTCAAGGTAGCCAACATCTCCGACGAGGAGATCGTGTCCCGGGAACTGGCGCTGATCAAGGTAAAGGTGACCCCGGAGACACGAGGCGAAATCCTGGAAATGGTCCACCCCTTCCGGGCTGAAATCGTGGACGTTGGCGCCAAGTCCATGGTTATCGAGGTTACCGGCAGCGGTGACAAGATTCAGGCCCTCTTCAGCCTGCTGGAGCCCTTCGGCGTTCTGGAGCTGATGCGCACCGGTCGGGTGGCGATGGTTCGCGGCTTGACCGATGGCCGGGTCAGCGACGAACTGGTGCTGGATTATCACGGCGACCAGCTCAAGGTGAAGGACGCCTACGAAGTGGGCTCCTATTAGACGAGCAAACCAATTGCCTCCGGTTAGCGCCGGCGGCAGGTAATAACAAGGAAGGAACAAACAGCTGATGGTAAACGTTTACTACGATCAGGACGCGGACCTGGGGGTATTGGAAGGAAAGACGGTAGGCATCATTGGCTACGGGAGCCAGGGCCACGCCCACGCCCTCAATCTCAGGGACAATGGCCAGAAGGTAATGGTGGGCCTTTACTCCGGCAGTCGCAGCCGCGTAACCGCGGCCGCCGAAGGTCTGGCCGTGGCCGATGTGGCTGAGGTGGCGGCGGCCTCGGATGTCGTAATGGTCCTCATACCCGACCACGTCCAGGGCGAGACCTACCGGAACGAAATTGCGCCCCATATGTCGGCCGGCAAGGCCCTGATGGTTGCCCATGGCTTCAGCCTCCATTACCGGGAGATCGTTCCCCCGGATAACGTGGACGTAATGATGGTCGCGCCGAAAGCCCCCGGCCACCGCATGCGGGAACTCTTCACCGAGGGAGTCGGGGTTCCCGGCCTGCTGGCCGTCCATCAGGACGCCACCGGCAATGCCAGGCAGGTTGGCCTGGCCTACGCCAAGGGCGTCGGCTGCACCGGCGCCGGCGTTCTCGAAACTACCATCAAGGACGAAACCGAGAGCGACCTTTTTGGTGAGCAGAGCATTCTCTGCGGCGGCGTTACGGCCCTGGTCAATGCCGCCTTCGAGACCCTGGTGGAAGCGGGCTATCCGCAGGAAATCGCCTACTTCGAGTGCCTGCACGAGTTGAAGCTGATCGTGGACCTGATGTACCAGGGCGGCCACAACTATATGCACTTCTCCGTCAGCGACACAGCCGAGTACGGCTCCCTGAGCCGCCGGGACCGCATCATCGACGAGCACGTCCGCGAGAACATGCGGACCGTCCTGCGGGAAATCCAGGACGGGACTTTTGCCCGCGAATGGATCACTGAAAACCACGAGGGGCGGCCCCGGTTCGGTCCCATGCGGGAAGCCGCGCAGACCGCGCCCATCGAGAACATCGGCAAGGAACTTAGGGCAATGATGCCCTGGATGGACCCCAAGTAAATCAGGCGCTCCCCGCGTCGTTTGACCCTGGTTCCCAAGTGGCAGGGGATGTCCAGCAAAGCAGGCCGTTCGGCGTTCCGAGGACTCCCCGGCAGGAGGTACGAATATGAATGCGGAGGTAACTTGCACAGCAGTTCACCATCGCACGCTGGTCTTGGCTGGGCTGGCTGCGGTGGACTGCGGGGCCCTGGCCTCCCTTTCCGTTTCAGGATGAGTTTTCCCTTTGGCGAATTTACTGTTAATAAGGAAGGGTTAGGTTATGGCTAACGAAGTCGTAAGGTTCCTGGACACCACTCTTCGGGATGGAGAGCAGTCCGCCGGCATTGGTATGACGGTGGACGAGAAGATTGAAATTGCCCGTCAGCTGGGTCGCCTCAACGTTGATGTCATTGAGGCCGGCTTTGCCGCCAGTTCCCCCGGGGACTTCCAGGCGGTAAGCACCATCGCCAGGGAGGTCAAGGGACCGGTTATCTGCTCCCTCGCCCGCGCCCACCCCAACGACGTGGACCAGGCCTGGGGTGCGGTTCAGCACGCCGAGTCGCCCCGCATTCACGTGTTCTTGTCCTCTTCGGACATTCACGTCATGCACCAGCTCCGGAAGAACCGGGAGGAGGTCATAGAAATGGCCGTTTCCATGGTGGAGCGGGCCAAGGGATACTGCAGCGACGTGGAATTCTCCCCCATGGATGCCACCCGCACGACCCCCGAGTACCTCTTTGAAATGCTGGAGGCGGTAATCCGGGCCGGCGCCACCACGGTTAACATTGCGGACACCGTGGGCTACGCCATTCCCTCGGATTTCGCCCGGCTGCTGAAGGAAATCCAGGAAAAGGTCACCGGGATGGACAAGGTCACCCTCAGCGTCCATTGCCATAACGACCTGGGCCTGGCCGTTTCCAACAGCCTGGCCGCCGTTGAAGCCGGCGCCCGCCAGGTGGAAGGCTGTATCAACGGCATCGGCGAGCGGGCCGGCAACGCATCCCTGGAAGAGATCATCATGGGGCTGGACACCCGCAAGGACCTCTTTGGCGTTGACATAAACGTTGACACCACCCAGCTCTACCCCACCAGCCGCATGGTCAGCCGCATCACCGGCATGTCAGTCCAGGCCAACAAGGCCGTCGTGGGCGAAAACGCCTTCCGGCATGCTTCCGGCATCCACCAGGACGGCGTCCTGAAGGACCGCTCCACCTACGAGGTGATGCAGCCCGAACGGGTGGGCGTACCCGGCAACAGCCTGGTATTGGGCAAGCTCAGCGGCCGCGCCGGCCTGCAGTCCCGCCTGGAAGCCCTGGGTTACAACCTGACCCGTGATGAGGTC
>JAPPJA010000456.1 GCA_028874675.1 Chloroflexota bacterium | reverse complement strand
TATTCCGTCAACGCCCGTTTCCATCAGTTCCATGGCCACGTCGTAGCTGACGCAGTTGCCCACCACCACCGGAACGTTGAGCGACTCAATCAGTTCCGAGAATATCAGGCCTCGATAGCTCCGCGACTGGTGGCGGGCCGTGGTGACCGTGGACTGGACGACTACGATGTCCGCGCCGGCCTCTACCGCCGCGGGGGACATGCGCTTGGTGTTCTGGGGCGTAAAAGCAATGGCGCAGGTCGAACCTGCGCTCTTTATTTCTTCCACTCGCTTGCCGACCAGGTTGTCCTTGATCGGTTCCGCATATACCTGCTGGAGGTATTGGGTAACCTCCTCCTGGGGCATGGAGGTTATTTCTTCCAGGATGGCGTACGGGTCGTCGTAGCGAGAGTAGAGTCCCTCACCGTTGAGCACGCCCAGCCCGCCCATTTCGTCCATCAAGGTGGCGAACCTGGGCGAGACCGTGCCATCCATGGCCGACGCCATCATGGGCGCGTCAAAGGTGCATTCCCCGATGGTCATTTTCGTGGATGTCAACTCGGGATTGATGGTCACGCTGCCGGGAACTATGGCAACCTCGTCAAAGCCGTAGGACCGCTCCAACTCCTTGAACAGGCGTCTTGACATCCCTGCACACCTCGCTAGTCGGGGATTTTGGTCAATAGAATCTATCGTATAGCCGGGGGTTAGTCAACCTGAACAAGACAGGCAAGCAGGTTTATCGCATGAGTGAGTAAATTGTCATTCTGAGCTTGCCGAAGAATCTAAACTCCTCCCCACCAACTGGCTTTCGGACCCGTAGCGAGGCCGTGGGGAAGGATTTCAGGCCCTTCGGCAAGCTCAGGGCGACATAGCTTTGCCTTGTGGATATTAGCCGGCTGTAGGACGAATCTTTCATGCGATAGCCCTGACCAGGCCAGCCGGGCAATCCTGCTTCACTTTCAGCTCAAATTTCGGCGGGGCGGGCCGCAAGAATTAATGCCGCCCCGTGCGCCTTATGTCACCTTGAGCCTTGTCCAAGGGACTGAACTCCCGAACTGCCATTGCCCGGCCCACGAAGCTGGCGGGTCCGAATCCCGAAAGCCCGCCCTGGGCGGCTGCTCGTGCTGCCCCTGTCGCACCTCCTGCGAGCACCGTGGTCAAGCTTTGGGCAAGAAGCCGGCATCCACCGGGGCGACCCACGTTACCCTTCAAACCCGCTGCCCTACCCCCTTCGGGGGGTAGGCCGGGCCGGTACTTTGTGAGTATTGATTAAGAACATTTGCGTTCTCGCCAAGTGGTTTGTAGCTGCAATTGCCCTGGACGGATTTCCCGCGCTGCAGCGGCCAACACCGATACCTCCTGGAAACAGGCAAATCGGAACAGTAGCGATATACAGAACAATTGCCGGATAATTTGAAGGCTTTTCGGCGTCTTGTTTCGGTTCCCTGCGGAACCAATTGACTTTGGATGATAACTATTATATAAAGTCACGAACTTCTTTCTAAAGAAGCATTCCTGCAAGGAAAGGAGGTAAAAGTCAAAAGAATTCGAACAGAAGTATGAATTGTTTACGCAAACCTCTAAGCATGTCTCTGGAGGAGCACGGAAATGAGAACAACCAAATCTGCAAGACGATACAGATTTAGCCGGGCCCTGATGGCCATCCTGGCGCTGGTGGCTCTGGTTGCCTTGGCGTGCGGCTCTCCCACTGCGGAAGAGCAGCAGACCACCACCGCAGCTACCCAGCCGGATACCGCGCGGCCTGAGGCGCTGGCGATACCGGCAACCCAGGCTCCCGCTCCCCAAGCGCCGGCGCAGGAACCGGCCATGTCCGGTTCTCAAGAGCCTGCTTCACAGCCCGCCAGCGAAGCTCCGGCTCCCACGGCGGCGCCCCAGCCTACGCCGGCGCCTGCAGTAGAAGCCGAGCCGGGCCGGGATACGATGATATTCTTGACCGCCGAAGAACCGACGACGGTAGGCGCGGCCAGCGCCAACTGCGGCGGCAACATTCAGAACACCATCTGCGATGACCTGGCCAGCGACCCCTTTACCTGGATTGACGACCACAACGACTATCGTGTAGTCGGCCTTACCGGCGTTGAGGGCTGGGAGCAGATTGGCGACGACCGGTGGCAGTTCAGGCTGCGCGAGGGCGTTACCTTCCACAACGGCGCTCCCTGGAACGCCGAGCAGGCCAAGTTCTGGATTGACTTCTTCGGCGATGAGGAGACCAGCGGCCACTACAACTCCAACGACTTCAGCTTCCACGGCGTCATCTCCGGCGAAGTGGTGGACGAATACACCCTTGACGTAGTTTGCGGCAAGGCGTGCCCCATCCTTCCTCGCACCACCATCTTCACCAAATTCCAGGACACCGGCTGGTTCCTCGAGGTTACGGGCGCCTCATCCTACGCCGACCTGCCCGAGGAAATGCCCGACGAAGTGGAACGGTTGACCGTCGGCTTGGGTCCCTACAAGATAGTGGAGTGGGACACCGGCCTGGAGATCACTCTGGAAGCCCACGAGGGCTACAACCCTAATCCCGCTACCACTTACTCCCGAGCGCCATCAATTCCCAACCTGGTACAGCAATGGCGCAACGAGCCCTTGGTACGGGCCGCCGCCCTGTCCGCAGGGGAGGCTGACTGGGCTGAAATCGCCTTCCAGGACCGGGAGCTCGCCCCTCAGTGGAAATCGGCGACCAACAACGAGGCCTACGTTTACGCCGTAGATACGGTCCACCATCCCTGGCTCCGCATGAAGGAAGTCCGCGAAGCCCTGAACCTGGCCATCGACTGTGAAACGCTAATGGCGGAAATCTTCGACGGGGTCCTGGAGTGCTACGGCAACATCGCCCAGACCGGCACCGTTGGCATCACCCCGGAGAACTCTGCCGGCTATCCCTACAACCCAGAGCGGGCCATGCAGCTGCTTCAGGAAGTGGGCTACGACAAGGATGCCGACGACAGCCTGATTAAGCTGCACATTCGCTCCCAGCGGGTGCCCAAGGATGTTGAATATGCGGAGGCTGTGGTGACCTTCTGGAGGGACGTGGGCGTCATCGCCGAAGTCCTGGTGGTTGAGTCATCCATCCACGCT
>JAPPJA010000160.1 GCA_028874675.1 Chloroflexota bacterium | reverse complement strand
CGGGGTTGGACAAGCCGGACATCTCGGTGCTGTCCGAGGAGTTCCTGGCCGAGGTTCAGGGGATGCCCCAGCGCAACCTGGCGGTGGAGTTGCTGCAAAAGCTGTTGCGAGGCGAGGTGGCAGCCCGCCGGCGTTCCAACGTGGTACAGGCTCGCTCCTTCGCCGAGATGCTGGAACAGACCCTCCGCCGCTATGAGAACCGGGCGATTGAGGCGGCCCAGGTGATTGAGGAACTGATCCAACTGGCCCGCGAGATGCGGGAAGCCGCCGTTAGGGGCGAAAGGCTGGGCTTGACGGATGACGAGTTGGCCTTCTACGACGCCCTGGAAACCAACGACAGCGCCGTACAGGTGCTGGGCGACGAAACGCTCCGCGCCATCGCCCGGGAGTTGGTGGCGACCGTGCGGCGCAACGTTACCATTGACTGGACGCTGCGGGAGAACGTGCGGGCACAGCTGCGTGTCCTGGTCCGGCGCATCCTGCGCAAGCATGGCTACCCGCCGGACAAGCAGGAGAAGGCGACGCAGACTGTGCTGGAACAAGCGGAGGTATTGTCGGAAGGTTGGACGTTGATTTGCCCTGACCCAGCTTGACTCTGTACTTGAGCGGCAAACCCTAGCCCGACAAGGTCAACCGAGCCGTTAGTAATAGGGGAGACTGGTGTTCACCGCTGACGACGCCCGCGTCCAATTGAAATCCCGTTATCCTTCCATCGGAACTGGCAAGCTACGAATTTGTGATTTCCGATGATGTCCGAGGACGCCATGAATACTGGGCAAAACACGGGAGACAAGGTTGCCATCGGTTGCGCTTGGTGCGGGGCTGACCAAAGAGAATTTCTGAGAAGTGGGGAAAGGTATGAGACCGGACCTGACGGAGAGATATATGTGACGGGACGTGACCAGGAAAGCCACCAGTACTTCGACGCCCGTTGCAGCAAGTGTGGTTGGCAACCACTACATATGTCGAATGTACCGGCGCCTTGGGTTCGCCAGGAGGATAGGAAGGAACTCTACCTGGATGGCGTGGACCGGGGCAAGGTTTTGGCCTACATCAACATGCTGCACGGGCTGATTGCCGACCAAGACCCGGAATGTGAGTGTCGCAATGCGAAGGGATACGGAACATCCCGCCCTATCCGGAGTCCGAGCGTCTGATGCCGCCTCCTGAATATCTCTGAGCTGGCGACTATCCAGTTAATTTGTAATCGCGAATGGCGGTCCGTTTGCTTGGGATGACCTTTGGCCTCTTTTGAGTGCGAGATGACTGTTGTACAGTCCAGCCTTACGATGACGACATTCGTCAGTTTATGTGGTGAGACGTAAGCCCAGACTACCGGATTGGCCTATTTCAAAGCCAACGAGTCTAAATCGGCGCAATACCATACCGGCATGTGGTAGCTGACCCTCAAGTCGTTCCAACTCTTGGAGCCGGTTGAACCAGAAATAAGAGGACGTGAATGGACCCCGGACCAACTATTTTCCGACCCATAGCTTTTGTTTTAGCCGCCATCCTGTTGGCAGGCGCGATTCTGGGTTGCGGAAGCGACCCGGAACCGGGCCCCACGCCGCACGTCCAGGCCACCATAGACGCGGCAGTCAAGGCGGCGGCGCCGACGGAGGCTCCTACGATTGGACCGACTGCGACTGTTAGAGCGACGATTACGGCCAGCCAACCCGGGCCTGAGACAGAGGGTTCGACGGGCCCGGTCTTCTGGGAACTGGACAGCGCTTCCTCGGGACGGGACTTCGCCGCTCTGCTCACCTCCGACGAAACCGCGTGCCTGGAGACCTGGCTGGGCGACGACTATCAGATATTCCTGGATGATCCTCTTACCGGCGGCGCGGGCGACCTGTTGGCGGGCGATGACGGCGCCTTGTCCCCGGCCGAGAGCTGTCTTTCGGGAAACCGTCTGGCGGCTGTGAGAATCTCGATGTTGTCGATAGCCGCCGGCGGCTTCAGCGTCGAAACCCAGCAGTGCATGGTCGAACTCCTGGAGACAGACCCTGCACTGACCCAAGCATTTGCCCAGCCGGGTGATGTGGCGAGCGGACCGACGGCGCTGCGGCTTATATCGTGTCTGACGACCCACGAGGTTGCCAAGCTGACGCCAGCCGGTGAAGGTCCGGTTCCCAACCCGGACGAAATCGCGTGCCTGCTCGGTGAGTTGGAAGGGACGCCATCGGGCGAGCGCATCATCGCCGTCCTCTCGGGAGCGGACGCGACAGGAGCGGGGTTGACGATGGAAGAGAGCGCGGCGCTGGGGGAGGCGGTAAGGGCATGCGGCATTGAGACCGAGTTCGGCTTTCCCGCGCCTGAAGGCGCTGAGAGCCAGGGGTTGCCGCCGGACGATCTGATCCCGGTGGAACTGGACGACCCGCAGCTATTCCTTGCTGAACTTTCACCCGGGGAACGCTCCTGCCTCGAAGACAAGGGTATGGGACCCCGCGAGTTGGAGATGCTGTCGGTACCGCCGCCCGGAGGCTCTCCGGAGGTCACGGCGGCCATCGTCAACTGCCTCCAGGACGATACGGTGCTGCGGCTGTTCCTGACCCAACTGGTCGGGCAGGTGGAGCCCTTCGAGATGGAAACCGCCGCGTGCATCCGTCAGGGATTCGTACCCCTGGACCTGCGGGCGCTGCTGGCGCCCTCCGTTGCCGGACAGGCTCCCGCCAACTCCCTGGCCCTGAGCATGGCCGCCCTCGCCGTTTCCGTGTCCTGCCTGAACGACGCCGAATGGGAGACCTATGCGCCGCGATTGGGGATGGCCCCTGGGGATCGTGCCGGGTCTGTCTGCCTGCTGGAAGCGCTAGGCGGACCGGCGGAACTGGTGGCGGCCATGCAGAGCGCCAGCCTGGGGGAGGCTCCGGCGAAATTCATCCGTGCCAGCCAAACCTGTGGGTTGGAGGACTCGGGTCCTTCGGACCAGGGAGGCGCCGGCCAATCAAGGCAAGGCCAACGGGTCATCATAGACCCGGGCCCCGGCACGACGCACATAGACCCCTACCTGTGGGGTCTGTTGCAAATGCAGGCTGAGGGGCTTCCCGTACCGGACAGGGTAACCGTCTCCATCGGTTCCTAC
>JAPPJA010000080.1:737-3101 GCA_028874675.1 Chloroflexota bacterium | reverse complement strand
GACAAGCGCCATCCATCATTTCAAAGCGGTTGGACTAAGCGTCCACCCTGGGCAGCACATCCTCCACCAGTACGTCCATTGAGTCCAGCAGTTGTTGCAGGCTGCCGCACCCGTTGAAGTTCATCTGGAACTGCTCCAGCCCCGCTTCCTGCCGGTATCTCGTGATGTCCGACGCCACCTGTTCCGCCGTTCCCTGACCGGTGGGACGCTCTCCCGCTCCGCTGGAGCTCCCCGTGATGTGGCTGAAGTTTACCCGGAAGCTCATCCGGGTTGGCGGCACATCCTGCCGTTCTATCTCCGCGCAGTAGTCTCTCAGGTAGTTCTGGTTGACCACCAGGGCTTCCAGGGCCGTGGGAGTTGGCTGCCACACCGCGCCAAAGCGGGCCGCCCGGCGCAGCGATGCCTCGCTGGAGCCGCCGATCCACACCGGCGGATGGGGCTGCTGCCGGGGTTTGGGCTCCACGTGCATGTTCTCGAAGGAGAAGAACCGGCCCTCAAAGCTTACCGGTCCGGGTCCCCAGCAGGCCTGCCAGATTCGCAGGTACTCATCCGTCCGGGCTCCCCGCTGCCGGAAGGGCACTCCCAGCGCGTTGTATTCGGCCTCGTTCCAGCCCGCCCCCACACCGGCTATGGCCCTGCCTCCGGACATCTGGTCCAGGGTGGCGAACATCTTGGCGGTAACGATGGGGTTCCGGTAGGGCATGATCAGCACCGAGGTTCCCAGCATCACCCTGGAAGTGCGGGCCGCCACGTAGGAAAGCGCCATCAGCGGGTCGTAAACGTTCCGCCACGGCTCGCTCCGTGGCGAGTCGTCAACAATAACGTGGTCGTTGACGAACAGCGCATCGAAGCCCACTTTCTCGGCCTTCAACGAGGCCTGGACTATGGCCTCGGTGGTCGCCGGAAATCCCAGGTAATCGGCGTTGGGCAGCCGGAACGAATACTGCACCATGTACCCTCTCCGTCTCTAGTAGTTCAACGAGATTGTATTGATGGGTTGGGGCTAAACCGTCGTTCCCGCGCAGGCGGGAACCTCGGTGCAACTTTCAAGTTCAGGTTCCCACGGGAATGGCGATAGACAAGCGCCATCCATCATTTCAAAGCAGTTGGACCACTAAAGCTGCATGGTGGATGACGATGCGCTGCGGACCGGCTTCGACTCGCTGGCGGGATGGGTCTCCACCAGTACCCCGGCCAGGTCGGCCACGGCCTGCTGGTATTCATCGGTATTCCCGGCCTGCCCGGGCAGGTCGAAGAACCTGAAGGTCGTGCTCAGCTCGCGGGCCAGCCGGTCCCTGGGAGAGTTCAGGTAGCCGTCGCTGGTCACCAGGAACAGCACCCACTGGTCCCGGCTGTCCTGGGCCTCCCGGGCGGCAATAATGTCGTTGCGCAGGGTCTCGCTGGCCACCGCTTCCGCCGAGCAAACCACGATCAGCTTGTCGTAGTGGCGAATCCACCGCTCCACCTCTTCCTCTTCCGAGGTGCTGCGCCGGTCCACCAGGGCGCTGCCCCGGGCGTTCTCCGGGAAAATCCAGCAGCGGGCCCCGTTGGCCCTCAGGTCCTCCTGGAGCCTGGCGGCGAAAGCCACGTCTCCGGCGGCGCAGGCAATGAAATAGTCCCCGGAAAGCGCCTGCGCCTCACTGATGGTCTGCTGGAAGGCCGCCAGGTAACCCGGCGAGCCCACTCCCGCCAGGAAGGCCTCGGGTATTGCCCCTCCCGACCGGAAGAGCGAGTCGGCGCCCAGCGTGCTGGGGGCGTCGTGCCGCACCGAGTCCAGCCCAACCGTCCCGCTGAGGTTGCAATTCTGGAACACGGTGTAACCCATTATGCTGCCCGTAAAGTCCGCGCCCTCCGCCGGCGTGGTGTTGAAGACAGCCTCATAGAAGTCAGCCTCTTTCAGGATCGCGTTCGACAGGTTGGATCGAGTCAGGGCCGTGCCGTTGAGGGTGGCCCCGGTCAGGTCGGCGCCCGTCAGGTTGGCCCGGTCCAGGTTGGCCCGGGAAAGGTTCGCGCCCCGCAGGTTGGCCCCGGTAAGGTTCGCGTCGGAAAGGATAATGCGGTCCATGTCCGCGCTGCTGAAGTCCGCCTCCCGGCAGTCCGCACCCCTCAGATTGGCGCCATTCAGCAGCGAACCCACGAACTTGGCTTCCCGCAGGTCGGCCCGGTACAGGTGGATCGGGTTCAGGCGGCAGTCGGACAGGTCCGCCCTCCGCAGCATGGCTCCCATCAGGTCGGAGTTCCGCATATCGGCGCCGGTCAGGTTGACCATGGGTATTCGGGTATGGCTCATGTAGCAGGCGTTGAGGTCCATGAACTCCCCAGGATTCTCCTCGCGCCATTTGGCTACGGCGTCCCGTCCCTGCC
>JAPPJA010000080.1:0-727 GCA_028874675.1 Chloroflexota bacterium | reverse complement strand
TGCCTGACTATCTGCACCTGGTCCATATTGGCCATGATTCTTCCTCTCCGGCGGCTTCGTGTTTACGTTCGCAAAAGCCTTACTGGGCAAGGGGTATGGTAGCCACTGGCTATCGGCACTGTCAACTTGAACCTCCCTTGCCCTGCAGGGCTATTGCATACCAGATATGGGGGATACCCCGTCGTTCCCGCGCAGGCGGGAACCCCGAGTGTTGGGCAACCCTCTCTCGGACGTCCGTCGAAGGGCAAAGTGGGCAGCCAATTTCAAATGCAATTGCCCCTCCCGGCCCTGGTCCTCTGGTGAAATGGGGTAGGCCATATTGTATAATCCGGCAATGCTGCTGACCATCGACATCGGGAACACCGTGGTCACCATCGGCGTATTCGATGGCGACCGCCTGTCGGCCACTTTCCGCCTGTCCACCAATTCACGGCGGTTGTCCGATGAGTATGGTCTCCAGCTGGCCAACCTGCTTAACCTGCGGGGTATCGACCCCTCAAGTATAGATTCGGCCTGCATTTGCAGCGGCGTTCCGCCCCTGACCGTGGTCTTCACCGACCTCTGCCAGTCCTTTTTCGGAATAGAGCCCCTGACCGTTTCCGCGGGGGTGCGCACTGGCCTCCCCATCCTCTACGACAGCCCCCGGGATGTGGGCGCCGACCGCATCGCCGACGCCGTGGCCGCCATTGAGCTGTACACTCCGCCCCTGATCGTGGTGGACCTGGGC
>JAPPJA010000350.1 GCA_028874675.1 Chloroflexota bacterium | reverse complement strand
CAGCTTGGTCAATTCCCGGCATACGGCAATGTGTCGGTCGCCTAGTGTTAGCAATAGGTCTTCCAGCACGTTGCGCAACCGGTGGGGTGCCTCAAACGCTACCAGGGTTTCCCGGGTGGCGATAACCCTCGCCAGCCGTTCCCTGCGTTCTCTTCTGCGGCGGGGCAGGAATCCCAGGAAAAGAAAGGCGTCCGCTGGCATGCCCGACACTGCCAGGGCAGCGGTCACTGCCGAGGGTCCGGGAATCACCTCCACTGGGAATCCCTCTTCCGCGACGGCGGACACAACCGGCGCCCCCGGGTCGCTGACTCCGGGCATTCCGGCATCGGTTACCAGGGCCACATCCCCCTCCGAAAGGGACCTCAATACTTCCGGCAGCCTTTGTCGCCAGTTGTGCTCGTTGCAACTGACCATTGGGACCCGAACACCGAGATGTGTCAGCAGTCGGCGTGAAACCCGGGTGTCCTCGGCCGCCACCAGGCACACCTCACCCAGCGCCCGCGCGGCCCGCAGGGTAATGTCCTCCAGGTTGCCGATGGGTGTCCCCACCACGTACAAAGTGCCCACGCTGGAAATATACCCTCGCAGGGCCAATCCTTCAATTGATGCTTCAGCCCATCTTTCCTGCGCCTTACGGACTGCCTCCGTAAGCTTTGCCTTGCCGAATTGGGGCGGTCAAGGTAAGCTCTTATCGTCCCTCGCGGGGCCCACTCCAGAATGCAAAGGAGATCTTTATGCCCAACCTGAACGGAGGTCATCTATTCATCCGCTGCCTGAAACAGGAGGGTATAAAGCGGGTGTTTACCATTGTCGGCGATACCGTCCTTCCCCTCGTGGACGCGGCCGCCGATGAGGGTATCGAGTTCATAGACACCCGCCACGAGGGCGCTGCCATGCACATGGCCGACGGCTACGCCCGCATCACCGGCGAGCCCGCCGTGGCCCTGTTCACCGGCGGCCCCGGTTTTTCCAACGCCATTTCCGGCCTGCCCGCCATTTACACTTCCGAGAGTCCCGTAATTTTTGTGGCCGGCTGCGCTGAACTCCCCGAAAAGGGAATGACCACCTTCCAGGAAGTGGACCAGATTGGCATGACGGCTCCCGTCACCAAAGGCTCCTGGCTGATTCACGACCGGCGCCGCATACCCGAGTTTGTGGCCACCGCCTTTCGCACCGCCATGTCCGGTCGGCCCGGCCCGGTGCATCTCACCCTGCCCATAGACATCCAGGACGAGCCCGTCTCCGAGGAGGAATTGCCTCCTTACCTGCCCAGCGAATATCGCAACATGGGCCGTCCCCAGGGCGACCCCGCTCTCATCCAGCAGGCCGCCGACCTCCTCCGCAACGCCCGGCGACCGGTCATAATCGTGGGTAATCCGGCCCGGTACACCGCCACCCAGGAGCAGCTGACCGCCCTGGTCGAGGCCACCGGGATTCCCGCCTTCACGGTGGAGCAGGCCCGGGGCATGATTGACGATGAGCACCCCCTCTGTTTCGGGTATGCCGACGGAGCCCTCAACGCCACGGCGCGCCGCTTCCGCGAAGCCGACGTTGTCCTGCTGCTGGGCAAGCGCCTGGACCACCGCTATCGCTACGGCCAGGTTTTCGGTCCCGACGCGAAGCTCATCCAGGCAGACCCCGCAGCGGCGGAAATCGGCCGCAACCGGGGTGTGTCAGTGGGACTTCTGGGCGACCTGGGCGCCATCACCGAACAGTTGACTGCCGCGGCTTCCCAAGGCAGCCGCGCCGACATCAGTGACTGGGTGGACCAGCTGGGCCAGGACCGCCAGGGCTGGCTGGACGAACTCCGTGCCAACGCCACCGGCGATCATCCCATGCACCCCCTGGACGTTTTCACTGGCATCGAACATCTGATTGACGAAGACTCCTTCATCGTCATGGACGGTGGCGATTACGTGCAGTGGGGCCGTTCCTACTTCAGCGCCCGCAAACCCGGCCGCTTCCTCCGGCTGGGTCCCCTGAGCCACCTCGGCGCGGGCATCCCCTACGGCATGGCGGCCAAGCTGGCCCATCCCGAAAGCAAGGTGTTCGTTTTCTGCGGCGACGGTTCTTTCGGCTTCTACCCCATGGAATACGACACCTGCATCCGCCATAACCTTCCCATAACCACCGTCCTGGGCAACGACTCCAACTGGGGCATAGACAAGACATTCCAGCTTGCCTACTACGGCCGGGCGGTGGGCACCGACCTTCGCACTGTCCGCTACGACCAGGTTGTTGAGGCCATCGGCGGCTACGCTGAATACGTGGATAACCCCTCAGAAGTGGGCGCGGCCGTGGAGCGGGCCATCAACTCGGGACGTCCGTCCCTGGTCAACGTGACCGTCCGCCCCGGCGCCAGCCCCCTCGCCCAGGCCATGATCAACCGCAGAACGGGGGGCTAGTCGCCGCCGCTACCTTCAGCCCGAAGCCAAAAAAAGGGGCAGGCCAACCGCCTGCCCCTTGCCTCTTCCCGAATTCCGCCGGAACTGCGGTAATTCCTAGTAGTGCCGCAACTCCACCACATTGTCATCCGGGTCGTAGATGTACAGCGAAATGCCGTCGCCGTGGGAACCCCACCGCTTGCCGGGGCCTGCCTGGATCTCCACGCCGATGGCCTCGAACTGGGTCTTCAGCGCTTCCATGTCCGTGGGCTCGATGACCATGCAGTAGTGGTCCTGGTTCTTCGCCCCATCCTTGCCGATAGGCGCCTGGTCGCTGGCAAACAGGTCTATGATGGTGTCCGCGTTCAGCCTCACCGACGGGAACCGGACTTCACCGGCGCGCCATTGGTCCACCCGTTCCACCGGGAGGCCCAGGATCTCCGAATAAAACCGCAGCGACTCTTCCACGTCACTGACCCGCAGGACGATGTGGTCCATCTCGGTAATGGTTACCAGCGGCTGCGATACCCGCGAACCGGTTTCGGTTTGTGTAGCCATCTTCTCTCCTTCCTTCGCGCCTAGTTAGTCGGCTTCGACCGGCACTGAATTGTACTGGGGGTGCCGCCGCCATTGGGGACTCTGGTCGTAGTGGGCAATCTCAATCTCGTTGCCGCGCGAGTCTTCAATGCCCATGGGGTGCTGCACCAGCTCAATCATGTTGCCGTCGGGGTCGTGGATGTAGGT
>JAPPJA010000523.1 GCA_028874675.1 Chloroflexota bacterium | reverse complement strand
CCTCGCCGGCTGTAGTCAAGATTCCCCCTGTTTCAAGCATGACGAGCCAATTTGACGACACCACCTAATGTTCGTGTCCATTCGTGGATGATAGTCAGGCGCCCCTGGCCGCCAGCCAGCGCTCTTTCTGCCGCTGCCGAGTGGCCTCGTCGGTGGGCCGGTAGGTGTAGTGAAACTCCCGGCGGAAGGCCTCGAAGCGGTTGTCCAGAATTGCCTGTCGGATGCTTTCCATCAGCCGCAGGATGAAGTGCAGGTTGTGGACACTGGCCAGCCTCAGCCCCAGCACCTCCCTGGCTTTGAACAGGTGCCACAGGTAGGCGGCGGTGAAGTTCCGGCAGGCATAGCACTGGCAGTCCTCCTCCACCGGGGCGTCCTGCTCGGCGAAGCGGCGGTTGGCGATGTTTACCCGGCCGGCCCGTGTGAAAAGGGCGCCGTTGCGGGCCACCCGGGTGGGCAGTACGCAGTCGAACATATCAACGCCCTGGGAGACGCCCTCTACCAGGTCCTCCGGGGAGCCGACGCCCATCAGGTATCGGGGCTTGTCCGGGGGCAGGAGCTCGGTAACCTGCTGGGTAATTTCGTACATTTGTGCCTTGGACTCGCCCACCGCCAGTCCGCCAATGGCGTACCCGGGGAAGGGCATGGAGGCTATGAACTCGGCCGATCTTTGCCGCAGGTCGTCGAAGGCGCCCCCCTGTACGATGCCGAACAGGGCCTGTCGGTCGGCGGCGTCCTCATGGGACGGCGCGGGGCTGACGTAGTGGGCATCGTAGCAGAGCCTGGCCCAGCGGTGGGTGCGGTCCATGGCCTGCTCAACCTCGGAGCGACTGGCTCCAAAGGCGATGCACTGGTCCAGGCACATTATGATGTCCGCGCCCAGCCCCTGCTGGTTGGCTATGGCCAGTTCCGGAGTGAAGATGTGCTCGCCGCCGTCAATGTGGGACCGGAAGCGGATGTGGTCGTCGTCCACCTTGCGGAAGGCCCCCATGCTGAAGGCCTGGAAGCCGCCGCTGTCGGTAAGTATGGGACGGGGCCACCGCATGAATTGGTGCAACCCGCCAAACCTGGCCACCGCATCCACCCCGGGCCGGAGGTAGAGGTGGTAGGCGTTCCCGAGGACAATCTGCGCTCCCAGATCCATAACCTCGTGGGGCGTCAGGGTTTTTATGGTGGCCTGGGTGGCGACGGGCATGAATATGGGCGTGGTTACTGTTCCGTGAGACGTGGCGAACCGGCCGGCCCGGGCCCCGCCGTCGCGGTGGTGAAGCTGGAAACTGAAGGAAGAGGAGCTCATGGCGACTCGCTCACCGGTTGCTTCCGCCGGAGCGCCTCCATCACCATCAGCGTCGCAATGGTAATGCACATCAGGCCGGGAATGCCCAGCAGCACCCAGTCATCTATCCTGCCCAGGAAGGCCAGACCATCCACGGCCTTGCCCAGTTGTCCCATGCCAATGGCGAGGCCGCCGCTCAGCACGGTGATGCCGTAAAGAATGCGTATTCGCCCCGGGTCAACGAATCGGGTGGCGGTCGTCCCGATTTGGGACCCGGCCGAGGCGGCGGCCAGGACTATCAGGGCCATGAGCGGGTCCACGTGGTTGCCAAGGGCATAAAGGAAGGTGCCCCAGGAGCCGGTGATGATGACCTGAAAGAGGTCGGTGCCTATGGCCACGGTGGTCGGAATTCCCACCACATACACCAGTACCGGCATCAGGATGAATCCCCCGCCGGCGCCCAGCAGCCCGGCGAAAAAGCCTATGCCAAATCCGACCAGCAACGGCACGAAAACGGATATGCGTTCTATCCCGGAAACCGTCAGCGACAAATAGGTGGACCAGGCAGGCAGCCCCGGCAGCTTTATGGTGTGGGGCGGGATTCGCAGTGATTGCACGCGCTGGGTGAGACCGGCGGTGGAGACTATCTCTCCCTGATCTCCAGTGGGCGCCGGATGCCCGCGGGTCTTGAAGTAGTCGTAAACCAGGAAAGCGCCGAGGAGCAGCAGCACGACAACATAGATGTAGGGAATTACGTTCCCCACCTGTCCTGCCGAAGCCAGGGAGCTGTTTATGGACTCGGCCAGGAATACCGCCGGAATGGCGCCGGCCACCATGGGAATGCCGAGCTTGAAGTCCACGTTGCCCAGGCCATGGTGCTTGAGCATATTGATGATGGACGACCCCATTATCAGGGTAAGCCCGGTGCCGATGGCGTAAATTTCCGGGACTCCAAACACCAGGAGACCGCCGGTAATCAGGAAGCCGCCTCCCACGCCAAAGAAACCGCCCAGGGTTCCCACAATCAGGCCCAGAAGCGCCAGGATGACCGGATTGATGACCACGTCGGCGTTGGGGAACAGCATACTCGTCTAGTGGCCTCCGTTCCCCGTGCCGTTGTCCCGACCCTGGCCGACGCCCAGGGCGAGGCCTACGCCCCGCAGCACAATTTCCCAGAAGCCGTACAGAACCAGGCCGGTCGCCGCAGTTACCCCCATGACCAGCAAGGCCCAGAGGAAAGGAGATTCAGCGCTGAATGTCTTGAGGAAGTGGGCCAGGGATTCATACATGGGGGACAGTATAGCGGATTTGGAAGGAGGGGGAAGCTACGCTCAAGAGTCCAAAGGATCAAGACTATGCGCTTGAGGATTCCAAGATAGTGTAGAGACGAGGCAGCACTGAAGGAAGCTCGACCGCGATAACGTGCCACACCAGGTCCTGGTTGATAGTGAAGTATCCGTGCACCAGGTGATGGCGTGTACCTACAATCTCTCTCCAGGGTATGTCCCTGTTAGAGTCCCTGATTGAAGAAGGTATATTTGATGCGGCCTCACCGATAACCGCGAGATTCCAGAGAGTGGCCTCGTAGTTTATAGGCGCGGAAAGAAAAGTCTCCTTTTCGAGACCTTGAGAGTAATCTAATACCCTCTCCGAGCACGATATCATGTCTTGAACGTACAATTGCCAGGGACGGGATTCGGCCCTTGGCCTAGACATACACTGCTTCAGTCATGAAATAGGAACGCCGGTTTTCTTTGAGGAATTTCTCGCTTATAAGGTCCACCGGGTGGTCCATCAAGTCTTCGATATAGAACTGCACCCCAAAAAAAGTTTTGGAGGTTGCGGGCTGATCAAAAGTGATA
>JAPPJA010000284.1 GCA_028874675.1 Chloroflexota bacterium | reverse complement strand
CATCCCAGCCCTGGCCGGTCCGGGAGTAGTTGGTCTGATGAGCCGCCGCCAGCAGTGGGTCTATCACATCGAGCCGGAGGAGTTCCCGCCGGACTTCCCGGAGCGGTTGGACGCTTTCCGTCAGGCCGCCGGGCTGAGCTGCCGGGGCCTGGCCCGGCTGCTGAAGGTCAACGCCCGCACGGTGTTCCGCTGGAATGCCGGGGCCGCTCCAGGCTCCGGCCACCTGGTCTCCCTTTTCGTCCTGGCTGCCGGAATGGGGTTGCTCCACCTGCTCTTGCCTGAGTTGGAGGAGTCGGAAGGGCCGATTGACTAATACGGTTGACGAAGACAACCGCTCCTAGCCCGTCTGGCATCGCTCGACCACTGCAAAGCATCCCCGCAGGTTTTCCGCTACCAGTTCCGGACTTTCTCGGTCGAGAGCTTCGGCTGGGTAGCTCCGCCTCCGCCCACACAATCCGCACGGCACTCCGGGGCGGTGCAGATGTGCATCAAATCGGTATGGTCCACGTTAATTCTCCAGACAAATCACTTTAGAGCTTTGACCTTGCCGAGGTTGCATGGGTTGGAATTCCTATACCATCCTATTCTGGGCAGCTACCCTCAAGTCGATTATCTTCAAAACCAGTTCTCGGCAACTCAACAGTGCCGCTAATACATCATCCTCGAAATGAAGTTCGTTACCTCTGTAACGGAGTACCGATGACTCAATAAATTCTGGTTGGTCAAAGATAGTCAACGCCTCCGCATCCATTTGTCCACGTTGGTTTATCTTTCCCTGAGCGCGCTCGTCGATGTGTTCGAAGGCATTTCGCATCTCTTTGACCACGGGTTCCAAGGTCTTCAGGCCATTGGGAATCTCCAGACCCAAGGGGAACACACCGTTGAATCTCAGAAGCATATTCATCCCTCGATGCAACGTGATGATCGCGACCTCGGCTTCAGACAGAGCCCTGAAAAATCCAATTCTTCTGCCTATCGCATCTTCATTCCTAGCTTTGTCGCGCTCCTGTATTGCCAATTCCCATGCAGCATGGGCAGCGTCAAGCCTACGCGCCAGGGCAAAGAGATAGACAAAAAACCCTACCTGTTCTCCCACAATTCTGTACCAGGTCCAAATGGTATTCGCTACGGGAGCATACCCGCCGAAACCCCTGGGACTTAGTGCATCGATTTCATCGGAATTGACCACCAGGCCGCCGGGCCGAATTATCAGTTCATCCCCGGCGTCCACATTCACGACTTCGCCAGTGTCTTCCTCTCCCGGACGTAGGGACCTGGCGTATACCTTGTTCCCTTCCCGTCCATCGGGAACCAATCGAAAGTGGAACAATAATCCATCGTCCGAATCTTGCTTCTTATCGTCTGCCACAGATCACTCCTTTGATTCCCCAACAGCTATCGGGGACGCAAGGTTCGGCGCGGTATTGTTGGGTCATTATGGCGGCGCCGTGGATTCCATACTGGACAAGCAGGTCTGCAATTCTTCCAACAGTTCACAACGTCCAATGAGCGGACTGCCTCATCCTCCGGTGAACTCACCAACTGTCAGGCTTGGCGATGACGCCAACCTCGTCGGTCAGCGTATCGGGAAACTGGCTCCGCCGCAGGTGGCTCTTCCAGAGGCGCTTCACGTAGGTGGCAGCGGCGGACAGGTCCCGGGGACTGCTGTTGTTGGGGTCGGGGTTGACCAGGGTGACTCGGAGACCCAAGCCGTCCTTGACGTGGCCCATCGCGCCGGCGAAGTCGGCGTCGTTGGAAATCACAGCCGCTTGCTCGTATTCACCGTTGAACCCGTCCACCAGCAGGCGGGTAGCCAAGTTGACATCCGACCCCTTCTCCTCCGAGTCCCGGAACAACATACTGCCCGGCAGTCCGGGCGCAGGCTGGGCCAATGGCCGACGTTTGATGCCGGACCGGAACCGGCCGTAGTGAATTTCCAGATCCGGCAATGTTGCCAGCGCCCGTAGGTACACCAGTTGCCTGCGAGGTTGCAGGGGATTCTCAGGACGCGCGTCCAAAAGAGCGGTGAAGTAGCAGACCCGATTGATGGTGTCCTGGGGGAACAGGGTCTCGGCGAGCATCCGCAGGTCCAGCCACCGGAAGGGAGTGTCCTTGAGGGCGCGGTAGTAGAGATTGAATCCGTCGATATAAACGCTGGTGAGCAATGGCCAGCTCCTTGACAAAGACAGAGACCGCCTTTGCGGGCGGTCTCGACCCTACCGGCGAAGCGATAGGGGTGGTGCATAGAGCGTAGCATTGCCGACTACAGGCGTCAACCGGAGTATCGGCTTTCATCGGAGAGAAAGGCGTAGCCGGGTGGGTCGCCGCTTTGTCTTTCCCGTGCCGCCAGTTCATCTTCTGACTGCTCCCCCAGTATTGTTCCTTGACGCGCTCCGGCTCAGGGCGCGGTTCTGCACGGTGAAGACCCTGGAGCCTTCGTGGGAGTCCCCACCTATCTTAAGGGTGGGTCAGTCCTTCCTCCTCAAGTAGCTTGGTTGCTATCGGCAGGACTGCATCCCTAAATCTTTGTGCTTTCGCGTCTAGGTCGGGTACCTCCGCGTAGTCGGGTACTCTCAATATCCCGTTGTGCACCAGTTCGAACATGATGTGGCTAAAACGGCCACGAAAATCCTCTGGATGTTCCTTCAAACTATCCAATAGGTTTTGTACGACCATTCCCTTCTGCTCACGCCGGCGGATGGTCTTCATGTACTTACCAACCTTTCCCGTGACCCAGAAGTCGTCAGGTAATTCATCCCAACTCATCGCTTCCGACGCCAGGATAGACAGGTACATGCAAACCAGGTAGTGGTCGGAAACGGGACTATGTCGATTGAACAATGTAACAAGGTTGTCATACCACTCGTTATGTCTCAGGTCCTTGAAGCGCTGACCTCCCTGCCCAGCCGCAGGTATTACGTCCCAATAAAGCGGCGCCGGCGAGTTATGGCGCAACAGTTCCATCATGCCAGCGGGCGGGTCTATCCATTCACCCGTAGGTTGGTGCGACTCCAGCAGTCGCTTCGGTGGATTCGTCTTGTAGAAATCCAAGAACGGTTGTACCAGCGTCTGAGCATAATCAATCTGCAACAACCAGACCATTCCATTAGTGGCAATTGGCTCCGTCGCGTCGATGTACTGAAC
>JAPPJA010000552.1 GCA_028874675.1 Chloroflexota bacterium | reverse complement strand
GGGTCCCCAAGCGTGGGCATGCAGGAACGCATTTGGATGCTTGGACTTCAGTCAGCGTGATATCCCTCAAAATGAAGCCTCCCTGACGGGAGTCCATATCTGTTTGGAATTTCACGGGGAAAGTATTAGAATGGGATTGGCACCCTTGAAGCCAGGCCGGCCTGGCGACCGGTTCCCCACTTGGGCTTCTCCGGCAGGTGGTTATGAAAGGGACAATAATAGGCGTGTCGATTTTCCTTGTGCTGGCGGTCTCGGTCAGTTTCGCAGCGGTTGGCGCAGTTAACCAGGTTTCTTCTGGTTCGGGTCCTGTGGGCGTCGGCCCGCTCGCCTCGGCTGAATACGGCAATTTCCCGGGGCAAGCTGAGCCGGAAAAACAACCTGGCGTGTACCAGGCCCTCACATTCGTTTGTCCCTTCCACTAAGCTAAATACTGCTTTGCCCCAATTTGCTTCACTTTCCTGTGCCTCGCCAGACACTGCTTTCGCTGGCGAGGCTATGGCTTTTGAATACCCTTTTTGAAACGGAGCTGACCAATGCAGGCAGGACTTCCCCCCGAACTTGACGGACTCAAAAACATGGTCCGTCAGATAGTAAGAGACGAATGCGTTCCGCTTGAAACCGAATATCTCGCCAATCCGCCTCAAGAAGGCGTGGACGATGGCGGGCCCAAGGGTATTGCGGAAACCGTGATGGGTATTGTTGGCTCCCTCACGCCGGAAAAATGGGGCAGGCTCAACCAGGTATCCAAGGATACGGGCATCTTTACCTCCTTCGTGCCCGAAGAATATGGCGGCGGAGGAATGGGCGCTTTGGGCCACGTGGTTATGGACGAAGAGATTCACAAGAGCATCGTCCAGCTTCCTACTTCACCTGTGCCGATGATGATGATCGGTTCCTGCACTCCGGAACAGGAGCAGAAATACCTCTATCCTGCGATTCAGGGAGACCTCAATTACGCCTTCGGTCAAACGGAGCCCCAGGCCGGTTCCGACCCGGGTGGGATGATGCAGACACGGGCCGTCCGGGATGGGGACGACTGGGTAATTTCAGGCCAGAAGATGTTTATCTCGGGGGCGGCTACAGCCGATTTTCTCCTGGTGCAAGCTGTTACGGACCCGGAAAAGAGGCAGCGGGGGGGCATTACGATGTTCATCATCGACAACCCCACTGCCGGCCTCAGTTTCGATCCAATACGGGTGTGGATCGTTCCTACCCGCGCGCAGCAATACATGGTCAACCTGGACGAAGTAAGGGTGCCGCAGACCCAGGTGCTGGGCGAGGTTGGCATGGGATTCAGCCTGGGGCAAAAATGGCTGGTACATCACGACCGGTTGTTGCGGGGGTCCATGGCCCTGGGGATTCTGACCCGTGCCCTGGAGATGGCCATTGACTGGTCGAAGCAGCGGGTTACTTACGGTCGGCCAATCAGCGAACGCCAGGCCATTCAATGGATGCTGACCGACGTTTACATCGACATTATGAACCTGAGGGCCGTGACCAGGGAAACGGCCGCGAGGGCTGACCAGGGGGAAGATGTTCGGGTCGAAGCATCCATGATCAAGTATTGCGCCGGGGAGTGGGGTTGCCGAAGCATAGACAAGATAATGCAGGTGTTCGGTGGGCTGGGGGAGACCCTGGACATGCCTATACCTCACTGGTATCACCTTCTGAGGCACGCCCGTATCGGCGGGGGCACCTCGGAAATCCACAAGTTTGTAATGGCCCGCGGGTTACTGGACGGAAGGGTATCCTTCCAGGGGTAAACTACGTTGGTCATGTTATCTTGGCAGAGCCTGGCAGGCGCGTCGGGTATCTTCGTTTGGCAAGCCCGCGAGGCGGGCCGGCGCCGCAATTCGGCAGATGGCGAGCACAGACTTCAGGTTGCTTGACCCGGCTCAGGTCTGCCCTGAGCACCCGACGCTTCCCATAGCGGACAGGAAGGGTGAGACCTACTGCTTCAACTGCATCGTTTCAGCCTTCCAAACCCAGGCATACAGTGTTGCCTGCCGCATTCTCAACGACCGGTTCACGGCGGAAGATGCGGTGCAGGAAGGACTGACATCCGCTTACCGGTCCTTCGGCCAATTCCGGGGAGACAACCTGAAGGGCTGGCTGATGCGGATAGTCGTGAATACCTGCCGGGACATGCTCCGCGCTAGCCGGGCCCGGCCTTCGGTGCCTCTGGACCCAACTCCACCTGATCCGGATTCTGATGATGGAGTGCTGTCCGTAGCTGACATCCCGTCTGGCGAAGAGTCGCCGGAGGATTATGCTGAACGCGGGGCCTTGAGGAATATTATCGAGCGGGCGCTGGCAGCCATTTCCGCAGAGCGCAGGGAGGCAATTGTCCTGGTAGATGTCGAGGGCTTCAGCTACGAGGAAGCTGCCACGGCGCTCAACTGTTCAGTAGGGACCGTAAAGTCCAGGATAAGCCGGGGCCGGCGGGAGTTACGGGACATTCTGAGGGAGGCAGGGGAACTTCTGCCCTCCGGTTTTCGTCAGGAACAGTAGGGATATGTGGATATTTGGCAGGCATAAGCACCTGGCCGAGGATGCGCTTTCCGACTACGTGAGCGGGCGGTTGTCGCCGCATCAGAATGAGCGGGTGCAACGCTCCCTGGACGAGTGCGTCACGTGCCGGCAAGAACTGGAGTCGCTGCAGTTGACGTCGTCTTTGCTTCGGGAGTTGCCGGCTCACGAGCTTCCCCGCAGCTTCGTTTTTGCGACTGCGCCAGGGGGGGCTTCACCCGTTCCTTCAATTGGCGTCAACGCTACCCGAAGCTGGACGTTCCGGCCGCCAGGCTGGGCATATGCGGGAGCCGCCTCGGTTGTTGGGCTGGCGGTGGCCGTCTTTGTCATTAGCAGCGAAGCGAGTCTGTGGTTGCCCGGCGCTGAACGGGGATCGCCTCAGGCGCAGGCAATAGCGGCAGTTTCGGCTCTGCCCGAGTCCCAGCCTGCACCAATGGCGCTGGCGGAGGAGAGCCGGGCCCCCGTCCCTGAATTGCCTGAGACGGGGGCGGAAGTGGCAGTAATGGCCGAGAGCGAATTTGCGAGTGATGTGCCGCCGTTGGCAGCACCTGCAGCCCCGGCTTCTTTCCCTGAAGCACCGTCGGTGGTAATGGAACCAGCTTCCAGCCCTGCTCCGGAGGGTGACTTCCTCGCGCCGGAGTCCTACGAGGCTCCTATTGGGGATGCAGCGCCTGCTGCAGCTTCCTCGGAGGCGACTATGGAAGAGGCGCCACCGCTGGTTCCGGCAGCTGAATCTATGGCCAAAGAGCAGATGGCAGGCGCCGTGGACGCGCCAAATGACACCTACGACGATGGCGGAGAAGCCGCAACCCAGACCCCTCCAACTGCCCCGCCCGTGATGGCTATGGCGGAGTCGCCACCAGGGGAGGAAGCGGCGGCGTTGGCGCCTCCGCCGATCAGTGACCGGCCGGACGTTGCGGCAATGGAAGGGGAACCTGCGGCGATGTCCCCAGAAGCCGAGCAAGGGGTAGGCAGGCAGGAATCTCCCGAGCCGGATATGAATGCCGGCGCAATCGCCAGCAGCGAGCCAGGGGTTATGGCTGGAGTTGGCAAGGGCATGCCGGATCCTCAGCCAACCGCCGGACCTCCGAAGGCCGAATCCAACGAGGCAACGGCTGGGGAAGCAGCAACGGCTGAAGGGAAATCAATGGAAGAGCCTGGATTTTCGGCCACTTTGCCGCCGAAGCCAGTAACCCTGGCAAGCGCTTCCAATGAAATCAGTGCCGGAGAGCCTGAACCGGTATCGGCCGAGACGCCAGATTCGCCTGTTTCGGCGCCCGATCAGGGGAATCTTCAGCCGGCGTCTGCGGAACTGAGCCCGTCGGAACCCGTCGCCATCTCCGGAAGCAGGCAGGACCCTGGGCCTGCAGGACCGGCGGGCGTTGCCGGCAACCAGGGACTAGTGGGGCCCGCTGGGCCGGACGCCAGGGGCCCTGTTGGCCCTCAAGGCAGTCCTGGAGTTGGGGCAATGGAAGACAGCGCCGCCGAGGCGACAGAAACAGGCAACAGGGGCGCCGTGGACGGAGGCCAGTCACCTCAACCCTCTCCTGGTAATGGAGACGCAGCGATACCCGGATTTGGCATAAGGTATGAAATTCTGCTTGCCGTGGCAGCAACAGCGGCAGCGCTGATCCTTTTCCTGGCTTTGTTTGGGCTATACCGATTCTGGGCGGGCAGGCATCCGGGTGGTAAGTCGGGAACAAATGGGGCAGCTGACCCGTCATTATTGGTGAACCGCCCGAAATTGGTCAACGGAGGAGGATGAATCGGGATGCAACTGGACACACTTAAGAAGGGTATTGTCATGGCAGCAGTGGGAACCCTGGCTGTATTCTTGCTGGCCTGCTCGTCACAGGTTCCGGTAAGCACAGCGGTTGGGGGCGCCCAGGTAAATGGAGAGAATAATGGGGCAGCCCAGGAGGTTCCTATAGAAAACGCTCAGTCTGAGGTATTGACCGATGCGGCCGAGGTTAGCGATTCTCCTGGCGATGCCCCGACGGTAGGTATTGCGGAGCCACAGGCGCCGGAACTGGTTGAGAAAAGCGCAGAACCGGCGGCTACCGAGACTACTCTGGCTGAACCAGTCCCGGAACCGGACCAGAAAGGGATAGGCGCCGCCCAGAGTAGCGCCGAAGCCACCGGAATCGTGGTCTCGGGATCGGGGCAGGCCAGTTCGGCTCCCGACTTGGCTACCCTGAGGCTGGGGGTGCAGGCCATCGAGGCGACCGTCAGCGAGGCCCGAAATACCGCAGCAGCAGCGATGACCGCCGTCATCGGTTCGGTGACCGGGGCAGGAGTCGAGGAGGTTGATGTCCAGACCGGGTATTTCAGTATCCAGCCGCGCTACACCGGAAGGGAAATAACCCGCTGTATTGATGCGGAGGGTAACGAGACCCAGCCCGGCAAGGCGATGGCGGAAATCGAGGGTACGACGGAGCCGGAAATATCCCTTATGCCTGTCGCCCAGGAGTGCTTCCAGGAGTACCGTTCGGTTATAACGGGCTATGAAGTCAGCAATAATGTTACGGTCCTGGTCAGAGACCTGGAGACCGTGGACCAGGTAATCGACGAAGCGGTGGATGCCGGTGGGGATAATATCCGGTTTAACGGGTTGAGCTTCTCCCTGGAGGACACTTCCGCTCTGCAGTCGGATGCCCGAGCCGCTGCTGTCTCCGACCTGGAAGAAAAGGCTGCAGAACTGGCCGAGCTGGCTGGGGTGCAACTGGGCGGCCTCTTGTACCTTGGCGAATCTGGGGGGGCCCCGCCTCCGGTGTTCAGGGCCGAATTCGCCAGGGCCCAGGCGGACTTTGCGGCGGGCAGCGCGGTCGCCACGCCCATATCCCCAGGAGAAGTATCTATCTCGGTGAATGTGGTGGGACAGTATCAGATCTCGGTTGGGGAGTAAGCGCTTCTCCCGATATATTGCTAGCCGGGAGTCAGGGGAAAGGGTTCCGGTTTAGCGAATGTCACGCGGAGCGAAGTCGAAGCATCCGAATCCATACCCGCCACCCGGGCATCGGGCACCGGGCGCGACTTCCTGCATGGAATTTGGAATCTTTGGCAAGCTTAGGATCGCAATCTTCATAGCGAAAAACCCTGCCGCGATTTGAGAGCAAGTGTGGATCCGATAGCTGTGGAGGCAGAATGGCCCCGGTGAATGCCGAGGCCATTTTGCTATTATAATGGGGTGTCGTCAGCTGACCCCCAGGCGTTCTTGCGGAAACCAGGGGTTGCTGTCGGTGCCGGTTCCAGGAAGACGCCGGCGGCCTGGGCCACCCGCCCAGGGTAGAATGTGGCAGGAGTCATGTGCGTCCTGTGTTCCCCCGTCAAAGGAGAAGGGATTCCAGGGCGGCATTAAGGAATTTTTTCGGTAGGGCTATGGTACTTAGCGACAGATCCATTAAGACGGCTTTGGCCGAAGGCAGGATAGTTATAGATCCCATCGATGCTGAAGACATTCAGCCGGCCAGCGTTGACCTGCATCTGGACCGGCAAATCCTGGTTTTCGGCAATCACGAACAGCCTTACATTGATGTCAAGGAAAGCCTGGAAAGCCTCAGCCGGCTGGTCCAGATTGAGGATGACAAGCCCTTTATCCTGCACCCCGGCGATTTTGTGCTGGGCAGCACCGTGGAGAATATCGAGCTTCCGGAGGACCTGGTGGCCCGCCTGGAGGGAAAAAGCTCGCTGGGACGCATCGGACTGGTCATCCACTCCACCGCAGGATTCGTGGACCCTGGCTGGAAGGGGAACCTGACGCTGGAACTCAGCAACCTGGCCCGCCTGCCGATTACCCTGTACTACGGAATGAAGATTGGGCAGATATCCTTTCTGACTCTCACGACCCCGGCCGAGCGTTTGTACGGGTCCGAAGCCCTGGGCAGCAAATACCAGGGGCAGACCAGTCCCACCGCCAGCCGCTTTCACCAGGATTTCAAGAACACCGGGCCGGCCTGATCAATTCCAGGCCCCCCACCGAAATGGGGACGGTCACAGGACCTGGCCAAAGGACAGCTTCAGAGGAAGGTTTATTCACCCGCACTCCGGGCTTTCCCCATCAAGGGAACAGCGCCTTTTCCAAAGTATCCATGTCATTGCTCACTTCTGAAATGACCATCTGTTGAGGAATCCAACGAAACGGTACGAGAGTTTCCAGGCTGCTGATGACCGATAGCTCCCCCATGCAAATTTCTCCCATGGAGCGCGCCCTTTCGCTGGCCCGGCAAGCCCTGGGCAGCACCAGTCCTAATCCGGCGGTGGGCGCGGTTATCGTGCGCGACGGGTCCATTGTTGGAGAAGGCTGTACGCTTCCCCCTGGACAGCGGCATGCTGAGATTGGCGCCCTGGAGCAGGCGGGACCTCAAGCAGTGGGCGGGACCCTGTACACGACGCTGGAACCCTGCTGCCACTACGGAAGGACACCACCCTGCACTGAAGCCGTCATCGCCTCTGGAATAAGGGAAGTCGTCGTGGCAGAGGTGGACCCTAACCCCCTGGTTTCGGGTCGGGGTATGAAACTGCTCGAAGAGGCAGGGATAGAAACGAGACTTGAGGCAACCCCGGGAGTCTCGGAACTCTATGAGGCCTTTGCCAAGCATGTCAACACCGGACTGCCCTTTGTCACGGCCAAATTCGCAATGAGCCTGGACGGCAAGATCGCGACCTACACGGGCGATTCCAAGTGGGTGACCGGACCCCTGGCCAGGCAGGAAGTCCAGCAAATGCGTCGGGAATGCGATGCCGTAATGGTGGGTATCAACACGGTGCTGGCAGACGACCCCCAGCTTACCGCAAGGGACGAGGATGGGAATGCGCTGGACCGACAGCCCCTGCGGGTTGTGCTGGACAGCCATTGCCGTACTCCTTCAACCGCCAAAATGCTTGGCGAACGCGGCAAGACCCTGGTTGTTACTTCCCAGGATGCCGCTGGAGAGGAAATTGAAAGGCTGCGACAAGCGGGGGCCGAGATTTGGTTGAGCCCGCTGAACTCGCCGGGCATGGTGGAAATGGGCGAGGTCCTGGTTGAACTGGGCCATCGGGGAGTGGTCAACCTGCTGGTGGAAGGTGGAGGAGTCACCCTGGGCACCCTGTTCGACGGCGGCCTGGTGGACAAGGTAACCGTCTTCATTGCACCAACTATCATCGGCGGCAGTATGGCGGCGTCACCAATTGAAGGGCATGGTCCCGAGTTCATGTCCCAGGCGTGGCATGTGGAAAAGACCGAAATGCGCCAGATTGGCCCGGACTGGCTGATAACCGGCTACCCTGCCAGGGCCAGGTAGGCAGCAGGAGTTTATGTTTACTGGAATTGTCGAGGAAGTAGGAAGGGTGGCGGTCTGCGAAGAGCACGGTCTGACCGTGGCGGCGGAGCAGGTGCTGCAACAAGTCAAACTGGGAGACAGCATTGCGGTTAACGGTACATGCCTGACCGTGGTTGAATTTGGGGCCGGGCAGTTCCGCGTTGACCTGGCTCCGGAAACACTGCGGCGCACTTCACTGGGGGAGCTGTCGCCCGGTAGCAGAATTAACCTGGAAAAACCCCTGGCCGTCAGCGACCGATTGGGCGGACATATCGTGCAGGGCCACGTGGATGCCGCAGGCCGGGTGATGTCGATTCGACCGGAAGGGGACTGCTTCATTTTTCGTATCCGGGCGCCCAAGAGACTGATGCCATACATCGTTGAAAAGGGGTTCATTGCGGTGGACGGTATCAGCCTTACGGTGGTGAATCGCGGGGCTGCATCCTTCACGATTTCTGTGATACCATACACCCTCTCCAACACGAACCTGCAGGATAAGGTGGCAGGGAACCGGGTCAACCTGGAAGTGGATATACTGGCCAAGTATGTGGAGAGCTTGATGCCCAAATAGGTTGTCAATGTTCGGGCCGGGCGGTCGGGTCGGGGGCCAGGGGAGAGCCCATCAAAGAGGAGACTGACAGACATTATGCCTCTATCTAGCATGGAAGAGGCCCTGGAAGACCTCAAGGCCGGCAAGTTTCTGATAGTCGTTGACGACGAGAAACGGGAGAACGAAGGCGACCTCGTGATGGCCGCCGAAATGGTGACTCCCGAGGCGGTGAATTTCTTCGTTACCCATGGTCGCGGGCTGCTATGCATGCCAATGAAGGAAGAACGCCTCAATGAGCTGGGAATCAAGCTGATTGACAGCGAGAACGCCCCGCACGAAATGCCCACCGCCTTCACCATGTCGGTGGACTACAAGGTGGGAACCACTACGGGCATTTCGGCCGGCGACCGCGCCGCCACCATCCAGGCGCTGATTGATCCGGAAGCGCGACCCGACGAGTTTTCCCGGCCAGGGCATCTGTTCCCGCTGCAATACCAGCCCGGTGGGGTGATGGTACGCGCCGGCCATACAGAGGCCATAGTTGACCTGTGCGACATCGCGGGGATGTATCCGGCGGGCGTGGTGTGCGAGATCATGAATGACGACGGGTCTATGTCTCGCCTGCCCGACCTGGAGACGTTCGCCGGGGAGCATGACCTCAAGATTCTAAGCATTGCGCAAATCATAGCGTACCGGCGGCGATTTGAGCCCCAGGTAAAGCGGATTGCCGAAGCCCGCCTGCCGACCAAATATGGGGTGTTCAAGGTGTTTGCCTACGAGAGCGCCTATGAACCGGGCGAGCACATCGCGCTGACCATCGGCGAGTGGTCTGAAGACCAGCCGGTGCTGACCCGCATACACAGCGAGTGCCTGACCGGAGACGTTTTCGGAAGCATGCGTTGCGACTGCGGCGAGCAGATGGAGCTGGCGTTGAAGAAGCTGGGCGAAGAGGGCACCGGAGCCTTCCTTTACATGCGGCAGGAGGGCCGGGGCATTGGGCTTCACAACAAGATCAGGGCCTACTCCCTGCAGGACCGGGGGGCGGATACCATCGAAGCCAACCGGAGGCTGGGATTCGACCCGGACATGCGGCATTACGGCGTGGGGGCACAGATACTTTCGGACCTGGGCATCAAGCGGATCAAGCTGCTGACCAACAACCCGAAGAAGCTGGTGGGGCTTGCCGGCTCCGAGGTTGAGGTAGTGGAAAGGGTCCAGGTGGAAGTGCCGCCCAACGACGAGAACCGGGAGTACATGGAGACCAAGCGGCTGAGGATGGGGCACATATTGGGTTCCTGTTCCTGACAGCCAGGTCCTATCGGTTGATTAACGGGGCAGACCTTTTGGGGTCTGCCCTTTCCTTTTGCTTCCTGCCCTTGGCTATGTACAGGCCGGATTCGCTGAGTAACGGTGCCTTGTCTGAGATACCGTGTTCGAGGGGGAGGGATTCCGAAGGTGCTATCAGCCTACCTGGGAGATCAGGTAGGCCTCGATGAAGTCGTTAAGGTCGCCCCCGAGGACGGCGTCGGGGTTGGTGCTCTGGAAGTTGGTGCGGTGGTCCTTTACCGACTTGTAGGGATGGAGGACGTAGCTGCGGATCTGGTTGCCCCACTCGGCGGCCACGCGCTCGCCCCGTAGCTGGGCAAGCTCCTGGGCGCGCTGTTCATTCTGGCGGGCCAGCAACCTGGCCGTGAGGATGCGAAGGGCGTACTCGCGGTTCTGGTGCTGGGAACGTTCGGTCTGGCAGGAGACGACGATGTTGGTGGGAAGGTGGGTCAGGCGCACTGCCGACGCTACCTTCTGGACGTTCTGGCCACCGGGCCCGCTGGAGCGAAAGGTGTCCATCTTTATGTCTTCCGGGCGGACCGCGATATCTTCCTCTTCGCCGGCCACGGGCAGGACTTCCACCTGGGCGAAGGAGGTGTGGCGCAGGTTGTTGGGATCGAAGGGAGAGAGCCGGACCAGTCGATGGACGCCACGCTCGGCGCTGAGGTAGCCGTAGGCAAAGGGGCCGCCGATTTCCAGGGTGGCGCTGCGCAGGCCGGCCTCGTCGCCGTAGGCCATGTCCATGATCTGGACGGGCCGACGCTGGGTTTCACCCCATCCGGCATACATCCTCAGCAGCATTTCCGCCCAGTCCTGGGAATCGGTGCCGCCGGCTCCGGAGAAAACGGAGACTATGGCGGGGCGATCATCGTAGGGGCCGGCCAGGGTCAGGGCAATCTCTTCGCGGGAGAGCTGACGGGACAGAAGTGAAGCGTCGCCGGCAATCTGGGCCAGCATGGTTTCGTCGCCATCTTCCTCGGCCAGTTCCGTCAACTCAAGGAGTGTGGAGGCCTGGGATTCCATGTCCCGCCAAAGACTGACGGTTTCCTTTAAACGGCCGAGGGTGCGCATTTCGCCCTGGGCGCGGCGAGGGTCGTCCCAGTAGCCAGGCTCGGAGGCCTCGCGTTCCATACGGGCTATGGTTGCTTCCTTTTCGGGGAGGTCAAAGACGCTCCACGACAGAAGCGATCTTCTGAACCAAAGCGGTCAAATCCTGTTTCAGGTCTTCCATCAGTCAGCTCCCCAGCTGAGCGCTTTACAGAGGGAAACGCTCAGCGTTTACGAATTCCTCAAAAACATTATACGTTTATGGCCAGTGGTTTACCATGTTGTCCCAGCTTCCGAAGTGAGTGTGGATTGATTGCTTCAAATTCTGGTGATTGATAGAATTCCGGTTGGCGGCAACTGGCTACAGGGAACACTGTCCGCCCGGCGACTTGCGAACTCCACTACTGAGGCACTTACTTGGAAATTGCGTCCATTATCCTCCTGGCGCTTGCCGCATATCTCATCGGTTGCATATCCCCTTCCTACTACCTGGTCCGGTATATCAAACACGTTGATATTCGCAGGGTGGGCAGCAACAATGCCGGAACGCTGAACACCTTTCGCGAGCTAGGTCCATGGTGGGCCCTGCCGGTCCTGCTGATCGACGCCGGAAAGGGAGCGATCGCGGTTGCCCTTCCGTCCCTGATCGGCCTTCCCTGGTGGGTGGTGTACATTACAGCTACGTGCGCAATACTGGGACACAACTGGCCTGTCCTGTTGAAATTCCGGGGCGGCAAGGGCGCCGCCTCACTAATCGGAATCTGCCTGGCATATGTGCCACTGGCCGGGATGGTTGCAGCCATCCCCGGAGTAATAACCGTTTTCCTGGCCAGGAACGGGATTGCGGGGCTGGTTGCGGGATTTGCCACGCTGAATATCCTGCTGGTTGTCGCCTGGGTGTTCGACCTGAACGGGCTGGTGCCCGAGGCAAGCTGGCGCCAACCCTTGCTCTGCCTGCCGCTGACGCTATTCGTGGCAGCGATTTATGGCATTTCCATCCGGGGCCAGCTGCTGGAGGCGATCCGGCAGAGGAGTGTCCGGAAGGCGCTTTACGGTCCCTGAGAAGGCAGATGCTTCCTGCCGGGCCAGATGTCCTTACCCCCGCTGCCCCTCGCCCGAAGGGAGAGGGGTGATTTCTTGTTTTTGGCGTCATTTCCGCTCGTTTTTCGTTGTTTTGTATTTGGGAGAAGGGGCGGGCGAGCGGTGCGGTTAGCGGGTAATTGCCCTGTCCTAACCTTCTCCCATCAAGGGGGATCGGACACTTTCCTGGCTACCCAATACCTTTCGGATACCGGCGAAAGCCGGCATGACGGATAGGTGCGGGGGAAGGGACTTTTTGGTGGTTGCCCCCTGGCCTTCCTTGTCTTCGTGGTGGGGGCAAGGGGTCTTGAGCGGTTTCGCGCCCGCATTGAGAGGGGGTTTCCGCTCAACCGTGTATTCCCGGTGGGTTACGTTATCTTTCTTCAATTATGTTGGGTATAATTGGTGGACGCCTTGAGGGAAGCGGCTACGCGACCCTTCTGCAGGAGTTAGCCCAACACCAGGCAGGATGTCTTTATGCTGGACCACGGAGCACTTGATCATTCCCACGCGGACACGGGAGAGGAGCTGCGGCACCGGATGCGGCATTCGGCAGCCCACGTTATGGCGGACGCCGTATTGCGGATTTTTCCGGAAGCAAAGATGGGCATTGGGCCGCCCACCCAGGATGGCTTTTACTACGACTTTGATGTGGCCCGTCCTTTTACCCCCGAGGACCTGGAAGAGATTGAAAAGCTGATGCGGCAGACCATCGCTTCCAGCCAGCCCTTTGAACGGGAGGAAATAAGCAGGGACGAGGCGGTCAACCTGTTTTCCGACCAGCCTTACAAGCTGGAAATCATCGCAGACCTGCCGGACGAGACCACCCTGAGCATCTACCGTCACGGAGGATTCGTGGACCTGTGCCAGGGCCCCCACGTGGACGGGACGGCGGACATACCGGCAGTAAAGCTGCTCAACATCGCGGGAGCCTACTGGCGCGGCGACGAACACCGGCCCATGCTGCAGCGCATCTACGGCACTGCCTGGGAAAGCCAGGGGGCCCTGGACGATTACCTGCACCGGCTGGAAGAGGCGGAGCGGCGGGACCACAGAACGCTGGGGCGCCAGCTGGGCCTCTATTCCATTCACGAGGAAATCGGGCCGGGCCTGATCGTGTGGCATCCCAAGGGCGGCGTGGTGCGGAGCCTGGTGGAGGACTACTGGCGCAACATCCACTATCGCCACGACTACAGCGTGGTGTATTCGCCGCACATCGGGCGGTCGCAACTGTGGCAGACCAGCGGTCACCTGTCGCACTACCGGGAAAGCATGTACGCGCCGGTGGAAGTGGACGAGCAGGAGTACTTCCTGAAGCCGATGAACTGTCCATTCCACACAATGATCTACCGCTCGTCGCTGCGAAGTTACCGGGAGCTGCCCCTGCGGATAGCGGAACTGGGAACGGTTTACCGGTACGAGCGCAGCGGAGTGCTCCACGGCCTGATGCGGGTAAGGGGGTTCACCCAGGACGACGCCCACATCTTCTGCCTGCCGGAACAGGTGGAGTCGGAGGTAGGCGGAGTGCTGGACCTGACCTTTGAGCTGCTGGAGGCCTTCGGTTTCGACGAGTTCCACATAATGCTTTCCACCCGGCCGGAGAGCTACGCCGGCGAGCTGGACATGTGGGAGCACGCCACCGAGTCTTTGAGGAGGGCCCTGGAAGGGCGAGACCTGGCCTTCGACATTGACGACGGCGGGGGAGCCTTCTACGGTCCCAAGATAGACATCATGATCAAGGACGCGCTGGGACGGGAGTGGCAGTGCACAACGGTGCAGTTTGACTTCAACCTGCCGGAACGGTTCGACCTGACCTTTATGGATGCAGAGGGAGGGCGCAGCCGGCCATACATGGTGCACCGGGCCATCCTTGGTTCGCTGGAACGGTTCCTGGGAGTGCTGATCGAGCACTACGCCGGGGCCTTCCCGCTGTGGCTGGCTCCGACGCAGGCGGTGGTTATACCCATTGCGGACCGCCACCAGGAGTACGCAGAGGCGGTTAAGGCAAGGCTTGAGGCTGGCGGCTATCGCTCCGAGGTGGACGGACGCAGCGAAAGGATGAACCTGAAGATACGCAATGCCCAGCTGCAGAAGGTGCCCTACATGCTGGTGGTCGGCGACCGGGAGCAGGAGGACGGCGCGGTGGCAGTCCGGACCCGGGAGGGCGGCAACCTGGGGGCCATGCCCCTGGACGAACTGATGGCAAGGCTGTCGGAGGAGCTGGAATAGAATGGCAAATCGCCTGATCAACGAGACCAGTCCCTACCTGCTGCAGCACGCCGAGAATCCGGTGGACTGGTACCCGTGGGGCGAGGAGGCGCTGGCGCGGTCAAAGGACGAAGACAAGCCCATTCTGCTGAGCATTGGCTATTCTGCATGCCACTGGTGCCACGTGATGGAACGGGAGTCCTTTGAGGACGACGCCATCGCCAGCCTGATGAACGCCAACTTCGTCAACATCAAGGTTGACCGGGAGGAGCGGCCGGACCTGGATGCGGTTTACATGGAAGCCGTTCAGATGCTTACAGGGAGCGGCGGCTGGCCGATGACGGTATTCCTGACGCCGGAGGGAAAGCCCTTTTACGGCGGCACCTACTATCCTCCGACGGACCGGATGAACATGCCGGGGTTTCCCCGGGTGCTTTTGGCGGTTACGGAGGCTTACCGCACCAACCGGGGCGAGGTTGAACGGGTCACCGGGCAGTTGACGGAGCAGATGGGGAGGACGGGGCAGCTGCCGCCGGGTTCCAACCTGCTGTCGGTGGACATTCTGCACGAGGCTTATTCGAAACTGGCGGCCAATTTCGATTACCAGAACGGGGGATTCGGAGCGGCGCCCAAGTTCCCGCAGCCGATGACGCCGGAGTTTCTGCTGCGCTATTACCACCATGGCTACAACCAGCGGGCGCTGGATATGGTGGAGATGACGCTGGAGAAGATGGCCTATGGCGGCATGTACGATCAGCTGGGTGGCGGGTTCCACCGCTATTCCACGGACGCATACTGGCTGGTGCCGCACTTCGAGAAGATGCTTTATGACAATGCGCTGCTGGCCCGGCTGTACCTCCACGCTTTCCAGATAACCGGGAGGCCGCTGTACCGGCGGATTACCGAGGAGATTCTGGACTACGTACTTCGGGAGATGACCGACCCCCAGGGTGGCTTTTACTCGGCGCAGGATGCGGACAGCGAGGGAGTGGAAGGCAAGTTCTTCGTTTGGACGCCGGATGAGATCCGGGCGGTCCTGGGCGAGGATGACGGCAACCTGCTGGGGGGCTTTTACGGAGTTACGGACGCGGGCAACTTTGAAGGCTCAAACATCCTGAACATTCACCAGGCGCCGGAGGCCTTCGCGCTGGAGCATGGCATTTCGGAGGAGGAGCTGGCGGCGGTGATCGCCCGGGGAAAGCCGCTGCTGCTGGAGGAAAGGGAAAAGCGGATACATCCCTTCCGGGACGACAAGGTTATTGCCTCGTGGAACGGGCTGATGCTGCGGGCCTTCGCGGAAGCAGGGGCTGCCCTGGGCCGGGAGGACTACGTGGCGGCGGCGGCGGTCAACGCGGGCTTTATCCACGGGGAAATGTTTGTGGACGGAAGGCTGCTGCGGACGTACCGGGATGGACGGGCCAAGATCAACGGCTACCTGGAAGACTATTCGTGCGTGATTGACGGTTACATTGCGCTGTATGAGGCCACGTTCCGTCGGGAGTGGCTGGACCGGGCCGTTACGCTGGCCGACACGATGAATGAGCTGTTCTGGGACGAGGACGTCGGCGGGTTTTACGACACGGGTTCGGAGCACGAGGTTCTGGTTACCAGGCCGCGAGACGTGTTTGACAACGCTCAGCCATGCGGCGGGTCAGTGGCCTCCGAGGTGCTGCTGCGGCTGGCCATTATTACGGGGAACGAGGACTATAACCTAAAGGGCTCGAGACCATTGCGGGCGTTGAGCAGGGTAATGTCCCAGGCGCCGGGCGGGGCCGCGTACTGGCTGGGGGTCCTGGACTTTTACATCTCGCTGCCCAAGGAGATAGCCATATTCGGGTGCGGCGACGAAATGACCGGAAAGCTTCTGGAGGCCGTTTACGGGCGGTATCTGCCCAACAGGGCGCTGGTGGGCGTGGACCTGTCGGCGCCAGGGCAGGAGGACGCCGCCGTGGGCGGAGACCTGCCGCTGCTGGAGGGACGGGGACTGGTGGACGGCAAGGCCACGGCATATGTCTGCCAGAATTATGTCTGCCAGCTGCCGGTTAACGACGCCGATACGCTGGCCGCGCAGCTAGAAGAGTGACCGCAGAATCCTTGATACAGGCGCGCCTCTAACATTCCTCCTGTTAATTCAAGCCTGTTCCGATAGTTCAAACGTCATCCGCATAACGGGGCTTCCCGGGGGGAGATCTCGGGGGACTTTGGCCCATTCGGCTATGCGATATCCCACAACCCAGGCGATTCCCCGGTCGCTGACCAGCAGGGGTACCCGGTCGCGCCAGTGGCGGGGTACCTTTTCGTCGATTAAAAAATTGTGCAATCGCTTGAAATTAGCCATACCCAATGGCTGAAAACGGTCACCAGCTGACCGATTTCGCAAAAGAAGGCCTGTTCCCAGGGACGCGGGATGGAACCAGGCCGTGAAGGCGTCGGGAAGGCGCAAGTCGGGGACGTTTTCGATGGCGACGTTTTCGATGGAGACGCGCCATTCGGCTGGATAATAAATGCCATCGACGATGGACATATCCGGGTCGGAAAGTTGCCAGGGTCCGGCCAGCTGGGGGTACGGGCAGTCAGAGGGGTATTGGCCGGTCTGGAAGATGATCTCGGAGGCGGTGGCGTGGAGCGAGATGCCGCTGGGAAGGGCCAATTCGCCGGTCCGGGAATTTCCGGCGATGAAATCGGCCATGGCGCGCAGGTGGTTCTCTCGCAGGCGCCGGGAGTCGCCATTGACCGCAACGTAGGCCCGGCGCAGCGCCATCCGTACCAGCGCGGGATGTAGCGAGGAAAGAGGGCGACGCCCCAGAACCACGGTCGTTGAAGGCTGGCCCGGCTCGGTTGAAGCCGCTGAGGAGAGGAGAAGTTCGGGCCAGGCGCGGTCCAATTCCTGCTGCAGGTAGTCCAGGTCCAGGGAAGCCGAGCTGGCGAGCCTGACGAGGGCTTCCCGGACGCGGGGGTTGTAGTCGGCCGCCAGCGAGGGAAGCAGGTCCTGTCGGACCCGGTTCCGGGTGAACCTGAACAGGGAGTTGCCGCTGTCCTGGCGGTAATCGCGCTGCAGTTCCCGGCAGTATTCGACGGTTTCGCTCTTGGTTACTTCCAGCAGGGGGCGGAAGATGAACGGGGACTCCAGGCCAGGGGGAAAGGGCCAGGGGGCCGTTTCCGTCATGCCCCGCAGGCCGTGCAGGCCGGCGCCCCGGAGGATGTGGAGGAGGACCGTCTCCGCCTGGTCGTCGGAGGTATGGCCCACGGCAACGGCCGGCGCGCCAATTCGCTGGGCCACGGAAGCCATAAACCGGTAGCGCATTTCCCGCGCTCCCTGCTCGAAGGAAGAAATGTGGCGTTCGCGCTGGTAGGCAATGGGGTCGCGCTTTTCCACCGAGAAGGGGAGGCCCAGCTCGCTGGCCAGGGCTCCCACGAAACGAGCGTCCTCGTCGGCTTCAGCGCCTCGGAAATCGTGATTCAGGTGGGCCACATGCAGTTCAATGTCACAGGCCTCGCGGAGGCGATTGAGACTGTAGAGCAGGGTGGAGGAATCTGCGCCGCCGGAAACCCCCACAACGATGGTGTTGCCCCGTCCCGCCAGCCCGGCCCTTTCGAGGGCGGCGGCCACCTTGCTATCGACGAGGGAGACTACGGGCATGTCTGTTCCGGCTAATCGGTGGCGGTGGCGGAAGGCTGCAACAGGTGGCCGGTGGAATTGTAGGTGAGGAGCCTGCGGCCCCGTTCGTCGCTTTCGAAGGTGCAGACTGAACCCAGGGCCAGGCGGAGGCGGTGGAAGTTCTCCAGGGGCATACCCAGCATTTTTCCGCAGATCGCCCGGATGGTGAAATTGTGGGAGACCAGGGCCAGGTGAGCCTCCCTGGAATGCCGGGTTTCCAGGTCAAGAATGACCCGCCAGGAGCGGTCTTCCAGGTTGGCCAGGGACTCGCCGCCGGGCATAACCACCCGTTCGGGGTGATTGTTCCAGGTTGAGAAGACCTCGGGCCAGCCCTGGCGCATTTCCTCGCCCTCAACACCTTCCAGGTCTCCAAGGGCCAGTTCCTTGAGGCCGTCACGGGGGTGGACGGGCAGGTCGAGCGTGCGGCCCATTTCGGTGGCTACCTGCATGGTGCGAGTGAGGGGGCTGGAATAGATGGCGGTGATCCCCCACTGACGAGAGGCGCGCGCGATGACCCTCGCCTGCTCAAGTCCGGCCTCGTTGAGCTGCGTGTCGTACTGTCCCTGGAACCGGCCCAGCTTGTTCCATTCCGTCTCGCCGTGCCGGACCAGGGAGAACTTCACGTGGAATCCCCGGAGGTCACCACTTCCTGGTGCTGGACCAGGACCTCCTCGATTCGCACACCATTCATTGAGCGTACGGTAACCTTCAGGTCCTGATACTCGACGATTTCTCCCGGTTCGGGAATATAGCCGAGGCGGTCGAGGATGAAGCCCGCCACCGTCTGGTAGTCGCCTTCGGGGAAGTTGAGGTTGAATCTGTCCTTGGCCTGGATAATGGTGGTGCTGGCGTTCAGCCGGAAGGTATTCTCATCCACTTGGGTGAAACCCTCGTTGGACTCGCCGCGCTCTTCATCAACCTGACCGACGATTACTTCCAGCATCTGCTTCAGGGTTACGAGGCCGGCGATGCCGCCAAATTCGTCCACGGTAAGGACGAGGCCGTAGCCGGCCTGCTGCATTTCCGAGAAGGTATCGGCCACAGTCTTGGTTTCCGGTACGAAATGGGCATCGCGGAGGAGAAGGGTGACGCTGTCGTCGAGTTGGAGCTCTTCCTTGCCCAGGGCGAGGAGAACGTCCTTGTTGGAGAGTACCCCTATGACATTTTCAGTATCCCCTTCGAACACCGGGAAGCGGGTATGGTTGCGTTCGGCATAAAGGGACAGGAAGGTGCGCAGGGTTGTACCCACTTCCACCCACACAATTTCGGTACGGGGGGTCATAATTTCCTGGACCTGCTGGTCGCCGAACCTGAAGACCTTGTCGAGGAGCTCGGCTTCCGTCTGCTCCACCGCGCCGGTCTGGGCGCCGACCTCGATGAGGGTACGAATTTCCCCTTCACTTACGGCGTTGGTGGAGTTGGTGATGCCCAACATTTTGGTGAAGAGGTTGGTTATCAGCTGAAGCACCTTAACCCCGGGCGAAAGGAAAAATTCCACTATGGAGAGGGGCCTGGCGTAGGCGAAGGCAAGGGCTTCGGACCGGTTCCATGCGACGGTCTTGGGGAGGGTTTCGCTGAAGATCAAAAGCAGGAGGGTTACGCCCCCGGTGGCCACCAGCACGGCGATACCATCATTCTCAATCATGCTGAGGGCAATGGCGGTACCCAGGGAGGCGGCAGCCGTGTTCACGAGGTTGTTGCTCAGCAGGACCGTGGCCAGGAGTCGTTCTGGGTGCTGGATAAGGCGCTCCACCAACTTGGCGTTGGACCGGCCAATGCTAATGAGGTGAAGCAGGCGCGCCCTGGGCAGCGCGATGAAAGCAGTCTCCGAGGAGGAGAAAAAGGCGGACAAACCGAGGCAGATTATGAGTAGAATTAACCTACCTATATCGGCAGATTCCATATTGGAACTCTATGGCCTCCTGAATACGGGATGTTTATATTCATCGCCGATGATAACTATGCGATGATGTTGGCAACGATGATGATAGCATTTGCGGGTTTTTCGTGCAAAGTTGACGCGTCGGGGCAATGGCGCCATAAGGAATGTGACGCTGAGCCCTTCGCTTAAGCTCCTGTCAGACTGGGTCGAAGCGGCGGATTTCGTACCTGCCAGCCAGGAAAAGGCACCGAGGTTGCAGTTGCCAGCGGCGAGCCCAGGCTGACACGACCTGCTTTACCAACCCTGGCGAGATTTGAGCGGATGTTAGAACGCGATAGCACTTCCCTCCAGCGGTTGACCGGTGAAGCGGCCAAACATACGATAGTTTCGTCGTGGGTGGTGGGACCGGGCCGAGAGGTTGGAACGAGTAGAATCATGCGGCCAGGCTGGCGGATTCAGAGGCTGCTGCGGGCCAGGCTTCATCCCCATCCTCACCTCTCTGTTGAAAGAGGCAAGGGGCCCTCCGGTGGCTTCAGGTAAGCAGGCGATGAGCCCGGAAGTTTGATAGCGGGAAAGAAGAGAGACCAGATGGGACTGAAAATCCTGGGAATAGAAACATCCTGCGACGAGACGGCAGTGGGGGTGGTTGAAGACGGACGCCGGCTGCTGTCGAACATAGTCTCGTCGCAGGTCCAGCTGCACGCGCCCTACGGGGGCGTTGTGCCCGAGGTGGCTTCGAGGCAGCACATTCGAGACATGGCCCCGGCGCTGGAGAGAGCCCTGTCGGACAGCCAGGTGGACCTGGACGACATTGACGTGGTGGCCGCAACCTACGGGCCTGGCCTGGCGGGCTCCCTGTTGACCGGCCTGAATACCGCCAAGGCCCTGTCCCTGAGCCTGGGGAAGCCGCTGGTGGGGGTTAACCACCTGGAGGGCCACATCTACGCGTCCTGGCTGGCCCGGGGATCAGAAGAACCGCCGGAGGAGGCGCCGGGGTTTCCCCTGGCCTGCCTGGTGGCGTCCGGCGGGCACACAGACCTGATCCTGATGGAAGGACACGGGCAGTACCGGCTGGTGGGACGAACCCGGGACGACGCCGCTGGGGAAGCCTTTGACAAGGCGGCCCGGATACTGGGCCTGGGATTTCCCGGCGGGCCGGAAATACAGAAGGCATCCGACGGCGTGGCCGGCGACGAGTTCCCGCCGCTGCCCCGGGCCTGGATGCGGGACACGCTGGACTTCAGCTTCAGCGGAGTGAAGACCGCGCTGCTACACCTGGCCCAGGCGCAGGGACTGTACCCTCGTGACCCGGAATCCACCGGTGCAAAGGATAAGGTTGTGGAAGAAAAGGTAAGCCGGCTGGTGGGGGAACTGGCCGCCAATTTCCAGCAGTCGGTGGTTGAGGTGATGGTGGTGAAAACGCTGGAGATGGCGAAACGTTACAGCGCCAGGGGAATCGTGCTGGGCGGGGGCGTGACTGCCAACGCCAGGCTGCGGGCGGACATTGCCGGCGCAGCGTCCCTGCCGGTAATCATCCCGCCGCCGGTGCTCTGCACGGACAACGGGGCGATGATCGCCGCCTGCGCCTATTTCCAGTACAGCCGGGGCGAGGAGTATGGGCTGGACCTGGACATTGACCCGGCGCTGCCGCTGGGGTAGGACGGCCAGCTCTTGTCCTAGCGCTCACACTGACAAAAAGGGCGACGGAAGCGGGCCCGGTGTGGCACAGGTCCCTCAGCCCGGGTGGGTGCCGGAGAATGAGTCCCAGCGTTCTTCGCGGCACAGGAACAGGCTTTCCACCACGTCGTTGATGTCGGGAATGCGCTCGGCGCCGACAACGGAAAAGGACAGGTTCCAGTTCGAGCCCTGCAGGGTGACCTTTCCGCCGGCGCGCCGCACATTGTGCCTCCAGTAGAGCCAGGCGCCCACCAGGACGGCGACCAGCAGCACGAAGGGCACGAAATCGATGTTGATGCCGGGGATGCCCGGCCCGCTGAACTGGTCGGCCATCCAGTAGGCCACCAGGAGGTAGAAAGCCAGGGCCGCCACCAGGGTCAGAATGCCCCGGAGGGGAGACAGTGTTCCCCGAGGGGCGGTATCAACGACAATCCCCTTTAACTCCTCCAGGGGCAACAGGGTGGCTTCCCGGGCGCTGCCGTCGTCCCTGAAGAAGAGGATCCGCTGGTTGGTGGCTATAAGCAGCTGGCCGTTGCCGGTGGGTTCGTCCAGCAACCCCTCTTCCAGGGAAAAGACGCGGGCCACCCTTTCATGGGGCATCAGAGCGATTCCCCGTACCCGAGAGAGATAGTTCCTGGTCGGCGTTGATTGGTCTAGCAAGGTCAACCTCCAGTAGCGCGGGAACGGTAAGGGAAGCGGCGCCGTTTAGAGCGCGCGGGCCGGACTGCTGAAGGCCGCGGGCCCAGCAAATATACAGTTTATGTTAACCGGTCGGGGAGGCATAGTCCCCGTGCGTGGGAACCGTGCCACCCGGCCGCCCAAAAGTTCCGGCGTATGTTACCATTGCGAATGCTCGACAGGCCAGCTTTTCACAGATTTCAGGAGGTCTTATGGCAGACCTGACCAACGAGGAAATCCATGCCCTGGGGCGCTCGGTGGGACTGGATATCCAGGAGCCGGAGCTGACCCAGGTGGGCTACAGCCTCAACGCGATTCTGGACGCCATGGCGGCAATAGACGTGCCGGGAGCCAACGCGATTGAGCCCCTGCCTCTCATAATTCGTAGCGAGGAGGCGCAGGATGAATCCTAACGAAATTCCCTACTTGTCGGCGATGGAGCTGGGAGAGGCCATCCAGGCCAGGGAAATAAGTCCCCTGGAAGCGGTTGACTCATACCTGGCACGGATTGAAGAGGTGGGCGACAAGCTCAACGCCTATATAACCGTGTGCGGGGAGCAGGCGAGAGAGGAGGCCCGCCAGGCCGGGGATGAGATTGCCCGCGGCCAACACCGGGGCCCCTTGCACGGAGTTCCGGTGGGGATTAAGGACCAGATTTACGTTCGGGGCGTCAAAAACTCGGACGGGTCGAAGATTCGTGAGGACTTTGTGCCTGACTTTGACGCCACGGTTGTGTCGAACCTGCGGCGGGCCGGGGCCGTCATACTGGGCAAGCTGAACATGAGCGAGTTTGCCATGGGCGACCCGATATGCTCGTATTTTGGCGCGGCGCGAAATCCGTGGGACCTGGAACGCAACCCCGGAACGTCCAGCACCGGTTCGGGGGCGGCCACAGCCGGCTTCCTGTGCGCGACGTCGCTGGGTGAGGACACGGGCGGCTCCATTCGGGGGCCAGCCGCCAACTGCGGACTTGTGGGAATACGCCCAACCTGGGGACGTGTCAGCCGTTACGGGGTGGACGGCGCTTCATGGTCGGTGGATACCATTGGACCAATTTCCCGGACGGTGACCGACTGCGCGGCCACTCTTGGGGCCATCGCCGGGTATGATCCCAATGATCCCTACACGGGAAGGGCGCCGGTGCCCGATTACGTGGGCGGACTGACGGGCAACATCCGGGGGCTCCGGGTGGGGCTGCTGAAGGAGCTGATGGACCCGGCCCTGGGCCTGGACCCGCAGACTCGGGATGCCGTGGCGGCCGCCGCCGACGTGCTGGCGGAACTGGGCGCGGAGGTCAGGGAGGTGTCCCTGCCGCTGGCCAGGCATACGGGCGCGATAGTCCGGACGATCACCCACACGGAGCGGGTCAGCCTGCGGCCCGAGTGGCTGCGCGAACGTCCGGAAGACTATCACGTGAACACCCGCATTGCGTTTATGGCGGGAAACCTGATTCCTGGACAGGTGTATTACAAGGCCCAGAAGCTGCGGGCAATGATCCGGCAGCAGGTGCTGGACCTCCTTGACGATGTGGACGTACTCATCCAGCCGACGTCCTCGGCTCCGGCGGGAAAGCTTGACTTCACCACCGGGGTGGCGAGCAAGGAGTCGGCGGCGCAGGCATTGGTGGAGGGAAGCTACCGGGGGCCGTACAGCCTCAGCGGGGCTCCCGCCCTGTCGGTCCCATGCGGTTACACGGAGGAGGGAGAAGGGGGACTGCCCCTGGCGCTGCAAATAGCGGGGCGCCCATTTGCGGAAGGGACGGTCTTTAACGTGGCATACGCCTACGAACAGGCGACGCCCTGGCACAACCGGAAACCCCCGATTTAGGGGAGCAGGCGGACCATCGTGTCGGCCTTCGATACCGAGAAGATATACATGCGAGGGACAAGATGACTTTGCCCAATCCAGGGGCCTGGCAGGCGAAGCTGGAAAGCAATTCGCCGGAGCTGTACAAGGAAATAATGGACGTCAGGAATCACGTGCTGACCGAGGGGGCGCTTCCCCTGAAGGTCAAGGTGCTGATGACGATGCTCTGCGACGCCATCATGGCCCATCCGGATGGAGTCAGGAACATTGCGAACCGGGCGCGAGCCGTCGGTGCGACGGAAGAGGAAATCGCCGAAACGGTGGGCGTGGCTTTCGTAATGGGAGGGACGGCCGCTTTGACCACGGCCTGCAACGCCTTCAGGGACCAGGATTCCACGTAATCTGCGGGGTTGGAGAGCGCATGCCGGGAATGCATGCTGGGAGTGGAAGCCGGGTGAGGGCAGGGTAGAGCGGGGGATCAAAATCCGAGACCTTTTGCTGTGTACGCCCGGAGCGGCATTGTCCAGGGGCCGGGCAATGGGGCGAAATACCATTAGGCGCGAGGTGGAAAGATGGTGACTGGGAACTTGTCCAGGAGTCTGGTTTATGGCAGCCGGGGCATCGTCTGTTCCAATTCGCCCCTGGCAGCATCCACGGGAATCCAGGTTATGCGGGAGGGTGGCAACGCCTTTGACGCCGCCCTGGCGGTGGCCGCCGTGGAGACGGTGACGCTGGTCCCCCTGTGCAGCATGGGCGGGGATTCGTTCATCCTGGCGCACGAGGCGGCTACGGGCCAGATTACCGGCATTAACAGCAGCGGGGCGGCGCCCACGGGAGCCACGGCGGAACACTACCGGTCCCGGGGCTATGAGACTATGCCGATTGACGGGCCCCACTCCATTACGGTTCCCGGGGAGATTGCCGCCTGGGAAGAGTTGCACCGCCGGTTCTGTACCATGCCCTTCGCGACTCTGCTGGAGCCGGCAATCGGCTATGCGGATGAGGGTTTTCCCGTGTCGCCGGGGATTGGCAGGAATTTCGCCCATGCCGTGGACAAGCTGGCGCAGTTTCCGGCCAGCGCGGCCATTTATGCTTCCAACGGGGGGATGAAGGCTGAAGGGGAGATGCTGGTCAACCGGGACCTGGCCCGGAGCCTGCAGCAGGTGGCCCACGGAGGCGCGGACGAGTTCTACCGGGGCGACCTGGCGCGCAGGATGGTGGCAGGGCTGAGAAAGGCCGGAGCGCTGTTTACGGAGTCCGACTTTGCGGAACATCGTCATGATGTATATGACCCCATCGCCACCAACTATCGGGACTACACGGTTTACCAGACCCGGCCTCCGACGCAGGGCTTCCTGCTGCTTGAGATGCTGAACCTGGTTGAGGACTTTGACCTGGGTTCCATGGGCCAGAATTCAAGCCAGGCCATTCACCTGATGACCGAGGCGAAGAAAATCGCCTACGGGGACCGCAACAGGCTGGCTGGCGACCCTCGTTTTGTGGAATGGCCGCTGGACGAGCTGATCTCCAAGCCCTACGCCGCCCGAAGGCGCGGAGAAATAGATCCGGGCAGGGCCAACAACGCCCAGCCGGCGTTCGGCGAAGGCGGAGACGGCAACACCACCTACTTCTGCGTCGCCGATGGCGCGGGCAACTGCGTTTCCTGGATTCACAGCCTGTCCAACGCTTTTGGTTCGGGGTTCGTGGCGGAAGGTACGGGAATCCTGTTCAACAATCGAGGCGGACGGGGCTTCAGCTTGGAACCGGGACATCCCAACGTCATTGAACCCGGCAAAAGGACAATGCACACCCTGAACTGTTTTATGGCTTACCGGGACGGGCAGCCGGCGATAGTTGGCGGAACCCCCGGGGGCGATTACCAGCCTCAATGCGGGCTGCAAGTGCTGTCGAATCTGATAGATCACGGGATGGACCCGCAGGACGCGGTGGAAGCGCCGCGCTGGTGGAGCTTTCCCGGGACCGACCCCGCCAGTGTAAAGACTCCCCTGGAGCTGAGGCTGGAAGCCGGAATGCCGGAGGATATTGGCAGGGAACTGGAGGGCCTGGGCCACCGGGTGGTTCGAAGGCGACCGGGAATTAACGACGGCAAGGTACAGCTGATCGTCCGGGATCTGGAGACGGGCGTACTGAAGGGCGCATCGGACCCCAGGGGCGACGGGCACGCGGCGGCGTGGTAGATAGCGAAGGTCAAAAGCCAGGCAATGAACCGGCTTCCGCCAGGGTGGTGAGCGGTCCGGACGGAAGTTCAGCGAGGGGCGGTCCTTTTGACCGCCCCCGTTTTTTTGCGGATGTAACGGTTCAAAGTTGGTGGGATTTCCCGGCCACCCAGCCCCGCCTTACCGGCGAAAGCCGGTAACCAGGATTCCTTGCCACGCTTGACTTGTAAGCGCCGTTAGCCTTGCTGGATTCCGGCTCAAGGCCGGAATGACGATTTAGGCCGGAATGACGATTTAGGGTGAGGGCACATAGGCAAGAGAGGACCCCGATCGCGGCGAGGCGAGGGCTTTAGGGTTGTAGGGCGAAAAAGAGTTGGGCTGGCGAGTCGCCTTCAGCCCAGGGGCGGCATGAAGAACTCGCGCTCCCTGTCGTCGAAGCCCTGCAGGCTTTCGGGCCTGATGCCGGGGTGGTCAAGGGCGGCCTTGACGATGCGCCGGTTGAAGATGCTGGTGGCCTCGGAATCCAGATAGTCGTCCACCGGCATCCACAGGCACTCCTCAATTTCCTCCACCTGCATGGTGATCTCATTGCTCAACGGGCTGAGGCGGGCGACGAAATAAATGTCGGACTTGCCGTAGCGGTAGCCGTGCCAGTGCCTGAAACAGGCAAGGGCCTCAAACCGGGTGTGGATTCCGGTTTCCTCCAGCACTTCGCGAATCGCGGCATCTGCCAGGTGTTCGCCGGGGTGAACCGCGCCGCCGGGCAGCTTGTAGAAGGGTGGCTGGCCCGGGTTGCGGTGCCGCTCGCACACGACCAGCAGCTCCCGCGCATCGTTGAGAACAACCCCGCCGACGCCGATGTAGTGGGTGGCGAAGGGAGGAATGAAAGCTCCTGGCTCCAGCTGCAAAGTCATCATCAGGTACTGGTCATCCTCCATGCCGGGAGAGTAGAGGTTGGGACGCTCCCCGGAGTGATGGAAGGCGAATCCGGCGGCCACGGCAACGGGGACCAGCACGGAAAGACCGATGGGCACTTCCAGCCACACGGCCTTGTACCCCTGCTCCCGCCAGGACGTAAGTGACTGGGCCAGCCGGTCCCTGAAGTCATTGGGGTCCGGGGGCAGGCCCTGGGGGTTGGGGATGATTCCGCCAAAGGGGTTGGTGGTGGATTCCAGCAGTTCCGTCATTTTCACGCACCCGGCAAAAAACAATGGTGGCGGAAGTATAGCATGTGATTTGACGGACCCATTCGGCCCCTCTTGGCCTCTTGGGCAACGGGTTATCATGGAGAGATGGGCAGAGGAAGGGTGCATCGCCACTTCAGCAACTGGCTTCAGAAGGCAGGCATTGGCCACCCAGACGCCAATTGCGGAACCTGGGCGCAAGAGCCTCAGGGAATATTGCAAACCCGCTTGTATCGCGTGATATAATCTGGCGCAACGGGAACAGGAGCAAGAAAGGAGAGAAAGCGCCACCGGTTTTCCAGGGCGCAGGCTAGCAGGCAACCGATTTTTCGGGTTGTTGCGAGGCTGACTTGCCGGAGATTGCCGGTGTGTTGTAATCTATCCGGGCATCCTTGGACCCTGAGGAAGAATAGAAGAAGGAGGTACTCCCCGTTATGCAGCAGGCTGCAAGGACCAAGATCGACGCCGGCGCTGTTAGCTTTGTCGTACAGCACGAGCTTTGGGACGGCAACCTTCAGGACCACTCCGACCAGGGCGTGGTAATCCTGGTGGAAGCCAACGACACCACTTTGCTGAGGTTCAACTGCTTCGACATCGAGAAGAGCTACGTTTACGGACCAGAAGGCAAGAACAAGCTCTGCCGGATGGACCCC
>JAPPJA010000527.1 GCA_028874675.1 Chloroflexota bacterium | reverse complement strand
AACCGCCGGGGTTAAGCCATAACGGCAGGCCAAGCTCGGCAGGTCCTGCCTCCAATGGCGACCGCGCCATGGAAGAGATGATTGCCGACCTGGCCGACGATAACCGCCTGATCTAGCCTTCGATAAACTGAATTCACAGCTGCAGCAATACCGGGCAGGGAAAAGCTTCCCTGCCCGGTTCTTTTCGGCCCTGCCCGGTTAATTCTGGATGGCTGGCATCCCCGCTGGCGCTCAGAACTGTGTCAGCAGCTCCAGCACGTGGCCATCCGGGTCCCTGAAGTAAACACCCCGGCCGCCCTTGCGGTGGTTAATGTCCATGTCCTCCAGGCTGCGCGGCCCGCTGCCCCAGGGAATGCCTTCCGCCTTGATGCGGCCGAAGATCGCGTCGAAGTCATCCTCCGAGACGTGGAAGGCGTAGTGGTGGTGCTCAAAGTCATCCCGGTCGTCGAAGTCCAGGGTAAGCGACTCGTTGACCTTGACCGGGGCGAAATGGCCGTGGGTTCCTTCATACATCAGCCCGAAAACCCGGGCAAAAAATCTGGCCCCGGCCTCCTTGTCACGAGAGGGTACGATGGTATGGTTCAGTTCAATTGCCATGGTGCACCTCCGTTAATCTGGGATAGTCTCCATTGCGCCGTCCCCGCGCTGTTTGGACTATCTCATTTCATTATAGCCCCGGCGGCGGAGCGCTGCGCTGGCCCACGGCCGTGAACCCCTTCGCCGCCTGGCGACACCCCGGGGCTGATTCCTGGGCGCAATTCCTCAAAGGGTTGCCTACCCTCGTTCTTCCTCAAGGACTCTTCGGAGAACATCCTCGTCCACCCTCACCTCCACTCCGGCCCTTTCTTCCTGTAGCAGCATGGCGACGCGGGAGTCGCGCTGCCCCCAGCCCCGGTTGATGGCCTCGGTCATTTCGGCCAGCGTTATATTTGCCAGGCGCATGGGAACATTGAACTCGCGGCCTACCCCCACCGCCAGGTCCACGTCCTTGCGGGCCAGCTGCAGGGCGAAGTCGGGAGGGTCGAAATTTCCGGTCAGCAGGTGGTCGGCCAGCCCCTCAAAGGGACTCCGGCGACCCTGGGCGCCCCGGCGCACCGCCTGCCACAGGGCCAGGGGTTCCACGCCGGCCTTCACCCCCATGGTAAAGGTCTCGGCCAGGGCTGCCTGGATGATGTAACCCGAGCAGTTGTGTACCAGCTTGGCCACCGACCCACAGCCGATGGGACCAACGTAGTAGGCCTTGTCTCCTATGGAGTCCAGCACCGACTTGTACTGGTCGAAAAGCTCCTTGTCGCCGCCCACCCAGATGGCCAGGTTGCGCGTCTGGGCTCCCCGGGGGCCGCCGCTCACCGGGGCGTCCAGCATGTGTATTCCCTGCTCGGCGTACTCCTGGTGAATCTTGCGTATGACCGTGGGCGAGTTGGTGCTCAGGTCAAAATACACCTTCCCGGGAGACAGGCCCTCCATCAGCCCGTCCTCGCCCAGGGCAACCGCTTCCACTTCCACCGGCCCAGGCAGCGACGTGAAGACTACCTCGGCTCCCTCGGCCACTTCCCTGGGACTGTCGGCCCATTGCGCACCGGCCTCCAGGTGGGGCGTAGCCGCTTCCCGGCGAATGTCATGGACAATCATTTCGTTGCCGCCCTGCAGACAGTTATAGGCCATGCTGCCGCCCATGGTTCCCAGGCCAATAAATCCTACTTTCATCAACTCCTCCCTTCTGCTGGAATCGGGTTCCAGACTGGCATATGTCTCACGAAACGTTCCCATTATCGGGTAGGGGGAAACCCGCCGCAACCGCTCGTCTCCAGGCAGCCGGGGCAATCGCGCCTAAACAGACTGTCACTCTGAGCCTTTGGGCCTGGATCAGGGTTAACACCGCCGGAGAGCCTGGAATCCACCATACAAGCGTGCCATCGGACTGGAAACCGGGCTGCAGGTAGTGAAGGTAGTTCCATGGATAGATTCTGGATGTCTCGGCTTCGCCCAGCAAGACCTTCCATTGAGGCGCGCTTGCCCTTGCCACCCCTCTGAGTGGTCTATAATGATAGTGAATGTATTCCCCTTTGTAGAAACGCGTTTAGAGGACCACCCACACGAGGAAAATGGCATGACTTCATCCGCACAGGATTTGACGCGCACCGAACGCAATTTATGGAGCGCCATCGCCGGCGAGGCCCTGGCGCACCTCAAGTACAACGCCTTCGCCCACAAGGCCCTGGAAGAAGGTTACCCCGAAGTTGCCCAGGTATTTCAGGAGGTTGCCGGGGCCGAAACCATCCACGGCCTCAACCACCTGAATGTTGCCGGCGAAGTCAAGGGCACCATGGAAAATCTGAGGGCCGTTATTGAAGGCGAGTCCTACGAATTCAGCACCATGTACCCGCGCATGATTCGGGACGCCCAGGTGGACGGGCGCCAGGACGCGGCAGACTCCTTTGCCCTGGCCCTGGAACGGGAACAGCATCACCAGGCCATTTTCTCCCGGGCCCTGGAACAGATGGAGGCACGGCAAAGCAGGGCCAGCGCGGCCGGCCAGCCAGCACCCGTTGCGGTGGACCGGGCCCGGCCCCAAGATGTGGGACAGGATGAGTTTGTCTTCAACTCCGACCTGGTGGTCGGTACAGGGGACTCTCAGATAGACCTGAATACCTACGTCGCCGCCACCATTGAGGTGGACAAGGAACGTTTTCGGGTCGCCAACCTGGGCCGCTTGCGCGAGGTGGTGTTCGGCGCCCAGGACGGCATTCTCAGCACGGTGGCCCTGGTGACCTCGGTGGCGGTGGCCATTGGAGATGGCGCAACAATATTGGTGGCAGGCATCGCGGCGGCCCTGGCCGGCATGATTTCCATGGCCACCGGCGCCTACCTGGGTTCCCGCGCCGAGCAGGATGTCCAGCGGGCTGAAATTGCCCGGGAGGCCCAGGAACTGGAGGAAAACCCGGCGGAGGAATTCGCCGAGCTGGTGGTGGTCCTCCAGCGTGAAGGCAGGAGTTTTGAAGAGGCCAATGCCCTGGCTTCCGAAATCGCCCAGGACCGGGAGGCCTGGCTCCGGACCATGGTGGAAAAGGAGCTGGGCATCAGCACTGAGGAGACCACCAGCCCGATTAAGGACGCCCTGGTAATGGGGGTCTCTTTCGTGGTTGCGGCCGCCATACCTATCG
>JAPPJA010000185.1 GCA_028874675.1 Chloroflexota bacterium | reverse complement strand
TCGGGCATAACCAGCAACGGCGTCTGGCACTGCCGGGCAAAGTCCCTGGAAACACAGTAGAAGAAGTCCGGCTGCACACGATACAGGTTGTGAAGGTACTGCTCCACGATTTCCATCGTAACGTCAGGCCGGTTCTTCATCAGCTCAGGGGCCCATATATCCACTCCCGAGTCGTACATGGAGTCGGGGGTCTTGTCCGAATGACCCACGGGCTGGCACAGGACGGCAGCCATAACTCTCTCGGGAGCCCGCTCGATCAGCTTCATGGCAAAGGGGCCACCAATGCAGTAGCCAATGAAGAGGAACTCACTGATGCCCAGGTGGTCCATCAGGCCCAACTGATCGTCGGCAAACGCCCCCCAGGGATCCTCGACCTGGACCGGACCGGTGGATTGCCCGCCGTTAGCGTTGCGCTGGTCCATGGTTATGCAGCGGAAATCGCTCTTGAAAGTATCCATCCCGTCAAAAACCTGTCTCGGCCAGCCGGCGGCGATGGAATTGAGGCCGCCACCCGGGGTCAACAGCAGGGGAAATCCCGAACCCTGCTCTTCGTAATAAATCCGTACGTCGCCTCTTTCGTAGAACGGCATATCAGCTTCTCCTTCATGAAATTGGACTGGGCTACTTGACTGGAATTGTATCTTGAGCGGCGGGGTTGTCAAGGAAAACCCTGGGTCTGCCCTTGACCACCCCTGCTGCCTGTGTTACTGTCAGCGCACAACTCAATATGACACTGGCGGGAGCTTGGTTATGCCAGGCTGAGAGGGCGGCCCCGAAGCCGCCGACCGCAGCACCTGATCCGGGTAATGCCGGCGTAGGAACTGGGACTTCCTCTTACTTTCCGCCAGAAGCCACAGACCTGGCGGTTTTTTTGTGTCCACGCGACCTGGCCGACCCGGTCTGACAAGAGGGGAGGATGGTTATGCTGGATACGACTTTTGGCGTCGTTGTATTGATAGTCGTATGTGCTGTCTTTCTCGTCCTCGGCGTCGCCTACTCCTGGAAGCGGCGCGGTCAAAGTGTTGAAGACTACACCGTCTCCCGCAACCACGCGCCCGTCAACGTCGGCATCGCGACCCTGGTGGCCTCCATGTTCGGCACCTGGGTGTTGCTCAGCCCCGGCGAGTCCGGCGCCAACTTCGGCATCATTTCCCTGGTGGGCTACGCCATCGGCATGGCCGGAATACCGGTCCTTTACATGTTTGTCGGTCCCCGCATCCGGCAGGTAATGCCCAACGGACACTCTCTCACCGAGTACGTTCGATACCGGTTCGGAATAGTCCCCTTTGTAACCATTTTCCTGTCCATTATCTTCATAATGGGCATTTTCATCACCGCCGAGTTGACCGCCATTACCGCGGCCGTAAGCAATCTTACCGACTCGCCCCTGTGGGCCACTGCGGTGGCGGTGGGAGTGGTAGTCATCGCTTACACCGCCTACGGCGGGCTGCGTACCTCCATTTTTACCGACCGCATCCAGTTCTGGGTGCTGATTCCCGTCCTGTTGTTGCTGGTCATTGTCGCGGCCTACCTGTTGAGCGACACGGATGCCTGGTCTTCCGCCGCCGATGCCGGCCTGCTTTCCGCCAGTTCCTCCGGCAGTTACTTCTTTGCCATCGTGCTGATCATCGGCATCGTGGCCTCCAATGCCTTCCACCCCGGTATGTGGCAGCGGGTTTACACGGTGCAGGACCAGCGAGCGCTTAACCGCAGTTTGTGGGGAGCGGTGGCCATCGCCATCCCGCTTACCTTCCTTATGGGCATGTCCGGCATTGCCGCCGTGGGCCACGGGTCGGTTTCGCCCTTCGGCTATCCTGAAGTAGCGGCTGCCCTGTTTGCCCTGGCTGCCGACGTCTTTCCCGTGTGGATGCACTTCCTTATGCTCATCTGCGCCCTGATGCTGGCCATGAGCACCCTTGACACATTGATGAACGGTATCGCCAGCGGCATTGCGGCAGACCTCGCCGGTTTTGGCACACAGCGGGGGACCCTGATGAATCTGGCCCGCGCCGTCACCGTGGTTGTAGCCATCCCCGCCATCATCGTGGCATCCCAGGGGCACAGTGTTCTCTATGTATTCCTGATTGCCGACCTGCTGGGCGCGGCCCTGGTAACGCCGGTGCTGGTGGGTCTCTATTCCCGCCACATGCCCGGATATGGCGTGCTGGTGGCCGGGGGGTTGGGAATCGTTATCGGCGCTCTTTATTACCCCAAGCCCGACCTGCTGACCCCATGGGCGTTGACGGCGCCCAACGGCGAGCAGATGTTTTTTGCATTTGCATCGGCCCTGGTCATCTCATCGGCGGTAACCCTGGGAATTATATTTGGCCATCGGGCGAAATTCCCGAATGAAGAGTTTGACTTCGAGGTCCTGGACTCCAGCGTCGCCCTCATAGACAGCCCGTCGGCGGCTGACGACTAGGAGGCTCGGACACCGGATACTACGAGACCATCCATAAATGCACGGCCAATAGGGCCGATAAAGAGGGAGGTACTCCATGACCCAGACCCAGTCGGACCTGGAAATTCAAGGCAAGTCAGCATTCCCGGCCAGCAAAAAGGTCTATATAACGGGGTCCCGCGAAGATGTAAAGGTCCCCTTCCGCGAGGTAACTCTCACCCCTACCTCGGGGCGGTTCGGCGACGAACAGAACCTTCCCCTGAATATCTACGACACGAGCGGCCCCTACACCGACGACGCTGCCCGGCTGCACCTGGGTCAGGGTTTGCCCGCCCTGCGCCGTCCCTGGATCCTGGAGCGCGGCGATGTGGAAGAGTATGACGCCGCTCCCGTCATTTACCGTGGCCAGGACAAGGGCCAGCCCTTCCCCAGCCTGACCCGGCGTCCGCTGCGAGGCAAGGCCGGACGGGCGGTAACCCAGATGCACTATGCCAAGCAGGGCATAGTCACCCCCGAGATGGAGTACATTGCCATCCGCGAGGGCGTCGAACCCGATTTTGTGCGCCAGGAAGTGGCCAGCGGCCGGGCCATCATTCCCTCCAACGTTAACCATCCGGAAACTGAACCGATGATCATCGGCCGTAATTTCCAGGTTAAGATCAACGCCAACATCGGCAACTCGGCCATCACCTCCTCCATCCGGGAAGAGGTGGAAAAGATGCTGTGGGCCACCCTGTGGGGCGCCGACACGGTGATGGACCTCTCCAC
>JAPPJA010000573.1 GCA_028874675.1 Chloroflexota bacterium | reverse complement strand
CGTGAGATGTTGGGTTAAGTCCCGCAACGAGCGCAACCCCTGTCCTTAGTTGCCATCAGGTAATGCTGGGAACTCTAAGGAGACAGCCTGTGATAAGCAGGAGGAAGGTGGGGATGACGTCAAGTCATCATGGCTCTTACGTCCTGGGCTGCAAACGTGCTACAATGGCTGGTACAAAGGGCTGCAATACCGCGAGGTGGAGCCAATCCCAAAAAACCAGTCTCAGTTAGGATTGGAGTCTGCAACTCGACTCCATGAATCTGGAATTGCTAGTAATCGCGGATCAGCATGCCGCGGTGAATACGTTCCCGGGTCTTGTACACACCGCCCGTCAAGCTAGGAAAGACGGAAACACCTGAAGTCGCGATCCTAACCGCAAGGAGGGAAGTGCCGAAGGTGGAGCTGTCGATTCGAGCTAAGTCGTAACAAGGTAGCCGTACCGGAAGGTGCGGCTGGATCACCTCCTTTCTAAGGGGATTATCGGGAGTTTTAGACTCCTGACATTATCCGCCTAGGTCAATGTTTTTACTCTTTGACCTGCCCTCATGTGCGTTATTCGATTTTCGGGGGTATAGCTCAGGTGGTTAGAGCGCACGCCTGATAAGCGTGAGGTCGGTGGTTCAATTCCACCTACCCCCACCATTCAGGCTTTTGCTCTTTGACAATCGAATACAGGTTCACATCAGTAATAATCTAAGGTTTACCGAGTGGAAGCGCGTTATGTGCTTACTATTCGAGACACCGCGATGCATTACCTCTAGTAGTGTTGTGACAGTGATTTTTGGTCAAGCTACAAAGGGCGTACGGTGGATGCCTTGGCACGAGAAGGCGATGAAGGACGTGATAAGCTGCGATAAGCCTCGGGGAGGTGCAAATAACTTTTGATCCGGGGATTTCCGAATGGGGCAACCTAGTGCAGGTCATGCTGCACTACCCTCGGATGAACACATAGTCCGAGCGGGGCAAACGGGGGGAACTGAACCATCTAAGTACCCCTAGGAAGAGAAAGCAACCGCGATTCCCCTAGTAGTGGCGAACGAACGGGGAACAGCCCAAACTGTCTGTATGTTAAAGCCAGCACGCGTTGTATAGGCGGGGTTGTGGGGCGTCATTTGTCAAGAGTGCTGACTTGGCGGGAAGTTACCAATCGACACCATAGTCGAAGTGTTCTGGAAAGTTCTACCATAGAAGGTGATAGTCCTGTAGGCGAAATGGTAGTCGACTTCCCTATGACGTTCCCGAGTACCACGGGGCACGGGAAACCCTGTGGGAAGCTGGGGAGACCACTCTCCAAGGCTAAATACTCTCTCGTGACCGATAGCGCACTAGTACCGGTGAGGGAAAGGTGAAAAGTACTCCGAGAAGGAGAGTGAAATAGTACCTGAAACCGTACGCTCACAAGCAGTCGGAGGGGGCTTGTCCCCTGACGGCGTGCCTTTTGCATAATGAGCCGACGAGTTACTTGTATGCAGCAAGGTTAATTCACTCAGTGAAGGAGCCGTAGCGAAAGCGAGTCTGAATAGGGCGTTCAGTTGCATGCAGTAGACCCGAAGCCAGGTGATCTACCCATGGCCAGGATGAAACGGGAGTAAAATCTCGTGGAGGTCCGAACCGCCGAACGTTGAAAAGTTCTCGGATGAGCTGTGGGTAGGGGTGAAAGGCCAATCAAACCTGGAGATAGCTGGTTCTCCCCGAAATAGCTTTAGGGCTAGCCTCTTGTAAAAGAGTCGTGGAGGTAGAGCACTGGATCGGCTAGGGGGCTTACCCGCTTACCAAACCGAACCAAACTCCGAATGCCATTGACTTGTTGCAAGGGAGTCAGCGTGCGAGGGATAAACTCCGTACGCGAGAGGGAAACAACCCAGATCGCCAGCTAAGGTCCCTAAGTGTAAGCTAAGTGATCAAAAGGATGTGAGATTGCTGAGACAGCTAGGATGTTGGCTTAGAAACAGCCACCATTTAAAGAGTACGTAATAGTTCACTAGTCAAGTGATCTCGCGCCGACAATGTACCGGGGCTAAGCTTACCACCGAAGCTGCGGACTTCGCACTTCGTTCGCGAAGTGTGGATTGGTAGGGGAGCGTTCCATAGTAGGCCGAAGGTGAACCGCAAGGTTCGCTGGACGAGATGGAAGTGATTATGTCGGCATGAGTAGCGATAAAGCGGGTGAGAATCCCGCTCACCGAAAATCTAAGGTTTCCTGGGCTAGGCTCGTCCTCCTGGGGTTAGTCGGGACCTAAGCTGAGGCCGAAAGGCGTAGGCGATGGAAAACAGGCTAAATATTCCTGTACCACTTACAGAGCGTTCGAGCTATGGGGTGACGCAGAAGTGAAAGGTCAGCCAGCGACTGGAAATGCTGGTCTAAGCTCGTAGGGGGGCCAACTAGGTAAATCCGGATGGCCGCTAACCCCGAGAAGCGATGGGGAGCCGTCTAACGGCATAAACTGACCCTAATCATGCTGCCTAGAAAAACCTCTATGTGAGTTCTGTAGGTGCCCGTACCGCAAACCAACACAGGTAGATGAGGAGAGTATCCAAAGGTGCGCGAGTGAACCCTCGTTAAGGAATTCGGCAAAATGATCCCGTAACTTCGGAAGATGGGATGCCCTCAGTAGGTGAAGCCCCTCGCGGGTGGAGCCCAAAGGGGCCGCAGAGAAACGGGCTGGGCGACTGTTTACCAAAAACACAGGTCTCTGCTAAGCCGCAAGGCAATGTATAGGGACTGACACGTGCCCGGTGCTGGTAAGTTAAGAGGATTAGTTAGCTCCTTCGGGAGCGAAGCTTTGAATCGAAGCTCCAGTAAACGGCGGTCGTAACTATAACGATCCTAAGGTAGCGAAATTCCTCGTCGGCTAAAAACCGACCTGCACGAATCGTGTAACGACTTGGCCGCTGTCTCAACGAGGGACTCGGTGAAATTGTAGTTCCAGTGAAGATGCTGGATACCCGCGGCAGGACAATAAGACCCCGTGAACCTTTACTATAGCCTGGCATTGGACTTTGGCACTGTATGTGTAGGATAGGTGGGAGGCTGTGAAACCAGGGCGCCAGTCTTGGTGGAGCCGACCTTGAAATACCACCCTTACCTTGTTAAAGCTCTAACCTGGGTCCCTTATCGGGATTGGGGACATTGCCAGGTGGGTAGTTTGACTGGGGCGGTCGCCTCCCAAAAG
>JAPPJA010000104.1:299-3175 GCA_028874675.1 Chloroflexota bacterium | reverse complement strand
CCCACCTGGAACCCCACATGGAAAGGACCGACTCGGCCAGCAAGGGCAAGGTTATCCTGGCAACCGTGAAGGGTGACGTGCACGACATTGGCAAGAACCTGGTTGACATCATTCTCTCTAACAACGGGTACCAGGTCATTAACCTGGGTATCAAGGTGCCGCCGCAAGACCTGATTGATGCGTGCCACCAGCACAACCCCGACATCGTTGGGCTTTCCGGCCTGCTGGTTAAATCGGCACAGATGATGGTAGAAACAGTCCGTGACTTTCGGCAGGCAGGCGTCGAACCTCCCATACTGGTGGGCGGGGCGGCCCTCTCCAACCGGTTCACCCGGCTGCGAATTGCTCCCGAATATAACGGCCTGGTGGCCTACGCCCAGGACGCCATGAGCGGTCTGTCCCTGGCCAATACGATCCAGGACGCCGACGAGCGGCAGAAGCTGGTTTCGAGTGTGGAAGCCGAGACAGATGAACTGCTGCGTTCAACACAAGCGCGGGAAGGCTCTGAAGGCGCCGGGGCTGTGGCCGACGTGGCCCCGGCCCAGGTTGGCCATGAAGGTGACGTGCCCAACCCCCCTGACTTGCGGCTGCACGTCATAAGCGACCATGACCTTTCTGAAATCTTTCCCTACATAAACCCCCAGATGCTTTACGTTCGACACCTGGGCTATAAGGGCCGGTTTGCCGAGTCGCTGGAGCGGGAGGAAGCCGACGCCCTGGAACTGCGGGACCAGGTCCGCAAAGTGGAAGATATAATGCTGGCCCACCCCGGAATCCGGGCCAGTGCTGTGTTCAAGTTCTTCCCCTGTCACTCCGACGGGCAAACCCTGCAGATTTACGCGCCCGACGGCGAGACGGTGCTGGAGCGCTTCTATTTTGGCAGACAGGGCCAGCGTGAGGGACTGTGCCTGTCCGATTACGCGCGACCCGCAGGTTCGGGCCCTCCGGACTACGTGGCCATGTTCACAACAACCGTGGGGCCGGAGGTGCGGGCGCTGGCCGACGAAATGCGGGAAAGGGGCGAGTTCCTCAACTCCCACATCCTGCAGGTGCTGGCATTGGAATCGGCCGAAGCATTCGCCGAGTTGCTGCACAAGCAGATCCGGCAGATGTGGGGCATTGGCGACCCCGAAGGGCTGACCTTCCAGGACCTGTTCCGCACCCAGTACCGGGGTCGGCGCTTCTCCTTTGGCTACCCGGCCTGCCCCAGGCTGGAAGACCAGGAGCAGCTTTTCCGGCTGCTTGACGTTACCGACAACATCGGGGTGGAACTTACGGAAGGCTTCATGATGGACCCGGAAGGCTCAGTCTCCGCCCTGGTATTCCACCATCCGGAGGCCAGGTACTTCAACCTGAGCGAGCAGGATATTGCGCGCCTGGAAGCGGAAATCGAGGCCCAGGGCCTATAATAGAAAGCAGATAACCCGAAAGGTTCGACCAGATCAAGGGCCCCGGGTGAATCCGGGGCCCTGTCCGTTGAAACAAGAACGGCACAGTCAGAAGGAGAAACCATGCTTCCCATCGCTAAAGTTGCGGAACAGCTGGGCATAGCCAGCGAACACCTCATACCCTACGGCCACTACAAGGCAAAAATCTCCCTGGATTCCCTGAAGGGAAGGGATGCGCAACAGGGAAAGCTGGTGGTGGTTACCGGCATCACTCCAACCCCTGCTGGAGAGGGCAAGACCACTACATCGGTGGGCCTGACCCAGGGAATGGGGAAACTGGGTCACAAAGCGGTGGTGACGCTGAGGGAACCCACCCTGGGACCCATCTTTGGTATCAAGGGCGGCGGCACCGGCGGCGGCATGGCGCGGGTTGTGCCCGAAGACGAGATAAACATTCACTTTACGGGCGACGCCCATGCGGTGGCTTCGGCCCACAACCTGCTGGCGGCCCTGGTGGACAACGCGGTTTTCCGGCGCCAGATTCCGGGCTTCCAGCCGGCAGGCATACAGTGGTCACGGGTTACGGACGCCTCCGACCGCTCCCTGCGCAATATCGTTGCCGGGGTGGGCGGCAGCAACAACAGCCCTCTGCGGGAGACGCGATTTGACATCGTGTCGGCTTCGGAGATTATGGCCATCCTGGCCCTGGCCGCTGACCCGGACGACCTCCGCGACCGTTTGTCCCGCGTTGTCGTAGGCTTCACCGACTCGGGAGAGCCCGTCTCAGCGGGAGACCTGCAAGTGGTGGGGTCGCTGATGACCCTGCTCCGGCATACCACGATGCCCAACATGGTGCAGACGCTGGAAGGCCAGCCGTCCCTGATCCATGCGGGGCCCTTCGGGAATATAGCCCATGGCTGCAGCTCAATAATCGGAGACAAGGTGGCCCTGGCCTACTCGGATTACGTTATTACGGAGGCCGGCTTTGGGTCGGACCTGGGATTCGAGAAGTTCATGCACATCAAGACCCGGCAGAGCGGGCTGAATCCCAATGCTGCTGTCCTGGTGGCATCGGTCCGCGCCCTCAAGTGGCACGGGGGATCCAACCGTCGCGACCTGGCAACTCCCGACCCAACTGCGGTTACGGCCGGCGGATCTAACCTGGCCCACCACATTGGTATCGTCAAGGGGTTTGGTCTGCCCTGCGTTGTTGCCATCAACCGCTTCGGTACGGACAGTCCCGAGGAGCTGGAAGCGGTGCGAGCCATCGCCATGGACGCCGGCGCCGACGCGGCGGTGGAAGCTGACGGCTTTGCCCAGGGAGGCGACGGCATGACCGGCCTGGCCGACGCGGTGGTCAAGGCGGCTGAAGGGCAGCCCGACGTTACCTACGCCTATCCCCTGGACGCCCCGGTCGAGGAGAAGGTACTCTCGCTGGCTCGCCAGGTTTACCACGCCGAAAGCGTCACCTGGAGCGCCGAGGCGCGC
>JAPPJA010000104.1:0-289 GCA_028874675.1 Chloroflexota bacterium | reverse complement strand
CCGGTTTGAGGCGCAGGGCTGGGGAAATCTGCCCATCTGCATGGCCAAGACCCACCTGTCCACATCTCACGATCCGACACTGCGAGGGAGCCCATCGGGATACGCTTTCCCGATCGCCGATATACGGGCATCGGTAGGAGCCGGGTTCCTCTACGCGCTGGCCGGCCGCATCGAAACCCTGCCAGGTCTTCCCACCCGTCCCCGGGCGTTGGAAATGGATGTGGACGCCCTCGGAGAAGTTGTCGGCCTTTAGCTCTGCTTGACATTCCAGTGGCAAGCACGCTGAATC
>JAPPJA010000387.1 GCA_028874675.1 Chloroflexota bacterium | reverse complement strand
GTTATCAAAGCATCAGTTGATTTTCATACCCCGCTTGGCAATAGTCGCTAGTGGAAATGTCTCCCATTGGAGATCATTAGAACCCATTCGTGGATTAGGGGAAAATCACGGCCACATTATCCAGCCGGTGTGGTCCGTGCGGGCGCGGAAGAGGTGGCCGCCGCCGGTGGTGACGTACAGGGTCTTCATGTCGGCGTCGCCGAAGCAGCAGTTGGTGGCCCTTTCCACGCGGATGGGGTGGGTTTCCAGCACCCTGCCTTCCGGCGAGAAGACGTAAACCATGGGACCCGGCCCGCCCGACTCCCAGCCGGCGCAGGCGATGATGTTGCCGTCGGTATCCAGGGTCATGCCGTCCACGCCCCTCTGGGCGCCCCGATGGTCCACCCCGAAGGTATGCAGGGTCTCGTAGCTGCCCAGGGACCCGTCGTCGTTGATGGGGTAGGCGCGCAGTTCCCGCAGGCGGTCAAGACCGTAGTCGCTCTGGGCCACGTACAGCGTCTTCTGGTCGCGGGAGATTATGATGCCGTTGGGCCGGGTGATATCGGTGGTTACCCGCCGCAGTTCGTAGTCGCCGTGGCCCGTGGGGTCCAGCCGGAGCACGGACATGTGGTCCAGCTCCTGGGGGCCGCTGTCGCCGATGCCGCTGTAGGGGTCGGTGAACCAGATTCGGCCGGAGCGGTCCACCACCAGGTCGTTGGGATTGTTGTGACGCTTCCCGTCCAGCGTGTGGGGCAGGGAAGTAATGGTCTGCCCGTCTTTTTCGAAGCGGACGATGCGCCGTCCGCCCTGCTGGCAGCCGAAGAGGTTGCCGGACACGTCGAAGCAAAGACCGTTGACGTAATTGACGTCGGTAAAATACTCGGTGGTCTCGCCGGACTTGGGGTCGTATCGCATCAGGCGGCAGCCGGGTATGTGGGTGAAGATGACGGCCTCGCCGTCCCACACCGGTCCTTCGGTGGTGCCGCCGTAGGGTCCCGCTACCAGTTCAAAGTCCCAGCTCATGGCGAAATGCCTCCTGCTCGGCGATGGGGTTCAAGGCAATGTTGACCGAATCAAAATCTAGGCGGGAACTTCCCGAAATTCCCCGGGCTCAATAGTCTCGAGAGCAGTGCGAAGGTCTTCAATCTTTTGTTGCACCCTGGGCCACCTGTTGGAAAGCAGAACTATGACGGCTATCTGCCTTTGGACCATGTTCTGCTGGTAGCGCATACTCTGGTCAGCTGTTATCAAGACCTCGTAGCCCTCTCCTTCTGCATTATCCAGCAAGTTGCCATTCCTGAATTCGGCCCATCCCTTCTCTCTAGCAGTATCCACAGAGTGTTCCGTGAGGTAACGACGCAGTGGCCTTGGTGTGTTGTGGTCAAACAGGATTCTCAAGCTTTACCTTGGAGTCCAGGCTTTCAACTACATACTCAAGCACGGCCTTGACTTGCCACTCCTCAACGCCCTCAAACCAGTCCAGGAACTCTTCTGTTGTGGCCCCGGCGGCCAGGTTTCCAAAAAAGGCCGAGACCGGAACCCGGGTTTTGGTAAACACCCAGGCGCCGCCCAGCTTTCCGGGTACGCTTTCCACTCCTGGGCAATTATCCCAATCCATCATTTGCTCTACTTCCTTTATATGGCTGACCTGGCAATAACAGCCACGCATTTTGCCTGTGGGCCTGCAAGATTGGTAATCGGGTCTATTGTCAGTCTGGGTCACAATTAAATCGGTACTTCTATGAACTCTCCCGAACTTACGCCTTCAATGGCCGAACGAATTTCTTCAATTTTCATCGACAAATACGGCCATGCCGTGGACAGTAGGACTACGATCGCCAGTTTCCTGCCCCCGAGATTCTGCTGATATCTCATGTTCTGGTCGGTGGTGACCAGTACATCATGGCCTTCATGTTCGGCGTTCGCGAGCAACTTACCGTTGGTAAGGCTGTCCCATCCATTCTCGGCTGCCGTAGTGACCTGGTGGGAGGGCAGGCTCCGCCTGAGAGGAGCCGGGGTTCCGTGATCAAACAGTATCTTCAATGTCACCAAGGGGTATCGGCAATTTGAGGGAATTCGCGACATGCTGCAGGACGGCCTTTACCTTCCATTCGTCGACTGGGTGGAACCACTCCACAAAATCTTCGATGGTCGCTCCGTTTTCCAGATTCTCGAACAATGCGGATACAGGTAGCCTGGTATCGGTGAACACCCAGGCTCCGCTGACCTTGCCCGGTACGCTCTCAACTGCCGGACACTTCTCCCAGTCAATCATAATTTCCCCTCCCCTTGCTTCACAGGGGTACTTCCGGTGGCAGGCAGTCCAAGACTATTCGACGGGTATATTGTCTGATATCCAGACGTGACCGTCTACCTCATATTTGGGCCGCGGATTTCCGGTCGGGGCGGTTGCGAGAATGACACGGGGCAACCCCAAGGATTGCCCCTACGATATAAGATCCGGTCGTCCATCACGATAGGAAGGAAAGGACTTGCTTTTACTGCTCAACCGGCTTCAGATAGGCGTCTATCTGCTCGATGTTGTAGCTGCCCCGTTGCATCAGCAGGGCCTCTACTGCCGCCCGGGCCGTGTCCAGGGAGGTGAAGCAGGGGATGCGGCGGTCCACCGCCGCCCGGCGGATGTAGAAACCATCCCGCAGCACCGACGTATCGCCGGACAGGGTGTTCACCACCGCTGAAACAGTGCCGTCGTTGATGACGTCCACCACGTTAGGGTAGGACTCAGTCAGCAGCTTGGTAACCATGGTCACGGGCATGCCGGTTGCCTGGATCATGGCCGCAGTACCTTCGGTGGCGTACAGCTTGCAGCCGGCCTCCAGCAGCTCGCGGATGAGGGCCAGGGACTCGGCCTTGTGCTGGTCGGCGATGCTCAACAGCACGCCGTCACCCTGTTTCAGGCTGAGGCTGGCGGCCAGCAGGGCCTTGGACAGGGCGCCGGAGAAGTCCCGGTCTATGCCCATAACCTCGCCGGTGGACTTCATTTCCGGGCCCAGGTAGGAGTCCACCCCCACCAGCTTGGACATGGAGAAGACCGGAGCCTTGATGGCTGCCAGCTTCTGGCGGGGCCAAAGGCCGCCGGAGTAGCCCATATCGGCCAGGGTCTCTCCCAGCATCACTCGGGTGGCGATGCTGGCCACGGGGACACTGGTGACCTTGGAAATGAACGGTATGGTGC
>JAPPJA010000058.1 GCA_028874675.1 Chloroflexota bacterium | reverse complement strand
TTCATTTAACGGCCTGGGGCGTTTGCATTGGGGGTCTTGGCCGGGGCCGCCCATACGGGCCCCCCTTTTGTAATTGCGGTTTGGTTTTTAAACGCCGCCGGCCACTCGCTGGCCCGACTCACGGCTGCGGTTGGCAACCGCGGCCAGCTCCACTCCCTCGACGTTAAGAAAACCGGGGATATGGCGATCGCGGGTGTTTCGCCCCGCGCCGATTAGCCCCAATCGAACAGACTCATTAGCCACGGAAAACCTCCTAATGGGGACCAAATGTGGGTGTTACTGTGGGGCCAGATTATAGGGCAGCCAATGGGCATTGTCATCCGGGATGGACAGGCCAACGGGACAGGCGCATTTTGATGAAAGGCATTCCTGGCCTGCGTCTTTCGCCGATATGACGGGGCTGGCTGGCATGGAGACCCCACCGGGGTCTGAAGTCTCACGCGCCGTTGCCTTGGGTTGCCAAGTTCTGCTAGCGCAAGTTACCATTTTCACTGGTCGATGGAGCAGGACGCGTATCAGGTATCCTGCAGCCGGGCAGGCAGTGCGTCCCGAGGCGGCCGGTGAAGGCAGTTCAGACCCATTCCGGCCTTCCACCGGCACGGGTGGCGGGAGTGTAAGAAACAACCTGCTGAACCCGGTTGGTTATTCAGGCGCAGGGAAGGGAATCGGGGCTCAACTGCCGGAGTTCGGGAGCAAGTTTGAGTGCTTGATTCATGCAGGGAATGGAGGCTGCTGCGAGTCAGGGGAGACAGCATGGCGCCAACCTTATGCAGCGGTCAGTTGGTCCAGTCCCGGCCCCTGGCCCGGTCGTCCTCCGGGGAAAGATTGCGGGGGAAGATAGTAGCCTTCAGGCACCCGCTGCGGCCGGGGGCCATTTACATCAAGCGCGTTACCGGGTTGCCCGGGGAGCATGTGGCCCTCAACAAGGGCGTGGTGGAAGTAAATGGGGCGGCCCTGGCGGAACCCTACCTGCCGAAAGGTACTGAGACACCGGCCCTGGGCGCAACCCAGTGGGTCAACGATACAGACGAGATCTTTGTCATGGGAGACAACCGGGCGGACAGTGAGGACAGTCGAAGATTCGGGCCAGTGCCGCTGAGCCTGATGGTGGGACAAGTCTCCTTCCGATGGTGGCCACCGGGAATGCTAAAGTAACCAGGGTGAATCCGGACACTCAACGCCGGAACCAGGTTCCCCTGTTGGGGTGAGTAGCAGGATCAGATGGCAAGCCCGGTCTCAATACTGAAAGACACCACCCACAGGATCAAGAAGTGGGCGTGGGGCCATTCGTTGATGCGGCACCGGCCGATCAAGATTGCGGCCCACGTCACCTTGAATATGGTCACCAGGGACGCCAATCACCTGGCGGCCGGAGTAGCTTACTACTCAATTTTCGGGATCTTCCCCTTTCTGCTGGGGGTGATGGTAATTTCAGGACTCTTCCTGGAGGCCGAAATTGTCCAGGCTAAATTGCTCGAGTTTGTGGTGGGCAATCTGCCCGGTTCCGATCACCTGATTGCCAGCAATATTGTCTTCATCGAGTCCCACCGGGTCGAACTGATCCTGATTGCCGTTGCGGGACTTCTGTGGTCCTCGAGTTCCGTGTTCGGCTCCATAAGCAGGGTGGTGAACCGGGCCTGGGGCATCTACCAGGGCCAGCCCTTCCACGTACACCGGATGGAACACATCATGTTCCTGTTCACCTTCGGCCTGTATTTCATCTTCTGGCTGCTGGTGACCTCCTTCAGCCAGGTCCTTCTGAATGTGGACCTGGGGGCGACCTACCAGGAGGCAATTCGCGATTCGGGCCTGCTTAACACGCTGGTCAGACTGGCGTCCTGGTCGGTGACGGCGGTGGGGTTCCTGCTGATTTACCGGTATCTGCCCAACTGCGAAATGAAGTGGCGTTACGTTTGGGTCGGAACACTTGCTGCCTCACTCCTCTTCGAAGTTGGAAAGGAGATATTTAACGAATACCTGCACCACTATGGCCAATACGACGTCCTCTACGGGTCAATTGCTTCTACCATCGTGTTCCTGCTCTGGGTGTTCCTTTCCGCGCTGATACTGACCCTGGGCGCGGAAATCTGCTCCAACTACCAGCAGGCTTATCACCCTGGAGAAAAGATAGACCGGATGCGCGGCTGGAGTTGGGCGGATGAGGTACCTCATCTCTCCCTGGACATTGAACCTCCCAGCGGCCATCAGTGAAACGGACAAGGGCCAAAAAGCGAAAAGGGCGGGAGTCGTTCCCGCCCTTCTTGATTCCCCTTCCGCAAGTATCAGCGAATACCTGGCAAATGTGAATTCATAACTTCCAGAAGTTGCCCACCTGGCAGACCACATCAACCTTGTGGATGGACTCAACGGGCCAGCCCACCAGGTTGATCCAGTCCTCAAAATGGGACTGTTCGACTGCCTCGCACTCGGAAACAAGCCGGCCGTTTTCCAGGTCTCCATACACCTTCAGGATGGTGGTGCGACGGTCAGGGCGCCACTTGCGAACGGCGTTCAGCTTATCCCGAAAATCTTCCTCAGTTATTCCGGGAACATTGTGGATTGCCATGAAACGGGTCATCGGTTGCCTACCTCACTGAGCATTTCAATTGTAATGGGCGACCGGCGTAAAGGGCTGGCTCGACACATTGCCACCACCCCACCGGATTACTGGGCCAAGGGATTTCCGCAAAGCGTCAATCACGTCCCGACCTTCCGCCAACAGGCGAGGAAGGGACCAAAATTTACTAGTCAGCCGGGGGCACAAAGGGGTACGGTATGTCGGGCCCGCCCCGCAGGGGAAGTACCACGGTGGCCGTCCCAGGCATGCTCTCGATACCGTCATGGGTCTTCATTCCGATCTCGAGCTCGACGAAGCCCATCTGTCCCTTTTCGTACTTGCTGGTAACGCGGCCCCACATTATCAGGATGTCGCCGGGCACAAGCATGGCGCGGTGTTCGAACTGGGCCTTCCACGGCCAGCCCTTGGGCAATGTCCAGTCTTTCAAGTACTGGGGAACCACGCTCTGCTTCCAGGAGCCGTGCACCAGGATGCTGGGGTTTCTGTCGTGGTTCAGGCCGAAATCCAAATCGTAATGGATCCGGTGAAAGTTCTCGATGGCCGCGCTCCAGCGGAACAGGTGGGTGGGAGTGGGATTGTAAATGTACTTGGGCAGTTCCATGCCCTCTTCGACAT
>JAPPJA010000341.1 GCA_028874675.1 Chloroflexota bacterium | reverse complement strand
AGATTGCCCCGTGCCTAAGCCCCCACCGCCGCTTCCACCATCTCCGAGTAGCGGGACAGGTACTCCTGGATGTCCAGCACCTGGATGGTGTTGGTGGTGCCCGAGACGCCGGTCAGGTTGCCGTGGACGATGGTCACTATGTCGGACTCGGTGACCAGGCCCGTTGAAAGCGCGCGGCCGATGAGCATGGCCACCAGCTTGGCGATATCCTGCTCCGGAGGTATGACTCCGCTGGGCTGCAGTCCCCAGCCCAGGCTCAACCGGCGCAGGGTAGCTTCTTCGTGGGCAAAAACTATAATGTCGCCCTCGGGACGGTAGCGGGAGACCTCGTTGGCGGCCCGGCCGGTGCTGGTCACCACGATGGGCTTGGAATCCAGTTCCCTGGCCAGGCGGCTGGCGCCGGCGGCAATGGCCTGGGTACGGTCCCGGGACCGGAAGTCCTTGTAATAGGGGTAAATCTTCTCCGCCTCGCGGATGGTTATGTCCGCCACCTTGACCGCCTCTACAGGATAACCCCCCACGGCGATTTCATCGGAAAGCAGGATGGAATCGCAGCCGTCCAGCACTGCATTGCTGATGTCGGACACTTCCGCCCTGGTCGGAGTGGGCGAAACCACCATTGACCGCAGCATCTGGGTGGCGATGCAGGAAGACTTGGCAGCCTCGTTTGCCTTGCGGACAATGTCCTTCTGGACCAGGGGCACCCGCTCCATGGGGATTTCCACGCCCAGGTCGCCGCGGGCCACCATCACCCCGTCCACTTCCATTAGGATTTCATCCAGGTTATCGATACCCTCGCCCCGCTCCAGCTTGGCCATTACGGGCGCCTGGCTGCCGATGCTCTGCAGAAACTCCTTTGCCTCTCTTACATCCCTGCCCGTGCGCACAAAGGACACAGCCACCCAGTCCACCTCTTGTTCCACGCCAAAGCGGAGGGCTGCCTTGTCGTCCTCGGTGAGCACCGGCAGGTCAATGGTTACACCGGGGAGGTTTACACCCTTGTAGGAGGAAACAGTGCCCCCGTTGCGAACCCGGGTCCTGACCTGGCGACCATCGGTTTCCAGCACCTCCAGGCACACAATGCCATCGGAAATAAAGACAAGGTTTCCTTCGCGCAGGTTTCTGATAACGCCCGGCTCGGGGAAGGGGATAATGCCGGGATTGCTGGCGGCGTCGTCCGCTGTAAGCCGGTATTCTTCGCCGTGATTGAGGTTAAGCACGTCGTCCATGTGGCCCAGGCGGAGCTTGACCCCGCCCAGGTCCTGGAGGATACTCACCTGCCTCCCGTGCTTTTCCGACAGGCGCCGGACGTGGTGGATGACTTCTTCGTGCTCGGGGAAGGTGCCATGGGAGAAATTGAGCCTGGCGCAGTCCATACCGGCCAGGATCAGTTGTTCCAGCGTATCGGGATCCCGGGAAACCGGGCCTATGGTTGCGATGATCTTGGTCTTGCGCATGACACTCCCCCCACAGCAACCGGCTGCAATTACTCGCGGTTGGCGTAATAGGAATCGGTGGCCCGGCGCAGCCCCGCAACCCGGTTCTCTTGCAGGGCGGCCCGCCGGTCGGAGGCCCACTGATTTGAGGTCTGAATGCCTACCAGGCTGCCCTGGAAGTGGGGCATAACGTAGCGTGCCAGCAGTTCGTAGCTGTGCAGGATCTTTTCGCGGGGCGCCCAGTCCTCCGCCCGTATCATGAAGCTTCCGAACCCACCGCTGATTTCCTGCAGGCGCTCGATGCCGGCAATACAGTCGTCGGGGGTGCCCACAATCCACTGGTTGTGTTCCATCATGAAGTCCACAATCTGGTCCTGGGGTACATCCGGCACTTCGTTGCCCAGGGTGTTGCCAAAGTATTCCGTAACCAGGCGGCCGCCGCCCACGCGAATATCCTCTACGGCTTCCTTCTTGCTCTCGGCCAGGTGCAGACCCACCACCAGGCCCCAGTCTTCGCGGTGGACCTCCTTGCCGTGTTCCGCCGCCGAGTCCTCGGCGATGGACCACAGTTCCTTGAGGCTGGTGGAGCGGACGGTGTCGCGGGGAATGCTCATGGACAGCACCGCCGCGCCATGCTTGCCAGCCAGGGTGACTCCGGCCGGGGACTGCACCGAGGCAACGGCCACGGGAAGGTGCGGCTGCTGGTAGGGGCGCAACTGGAGCACGGCCTCGTTAAGTTCAAACCAGTCGCTCTTGTAGGTCAGGGGTTCTGTCTCATTGAAGAGACGCAGGATGATGCCCAGGGATTCGTCCATCATCTCCCGCTGTCGGGCCGGGTCAATGCCCAGCATCAGCGCATCGGAGGCCAACGCTCCGGGCCCCACGCCGAGGATGACGCGGCCGCGGGTAAGGTGGTCCAGCAATACCATGCGGTTGGCAACCATGAGGGGATGGTGGTAGGGCAGGCTGACGACGCCGGTTCCCAGGCGAATATTGCGGGTGCGCTCGGCGGCGGTGGCAATGAAGACCTCGGGCGAAGCGATGGTCTCCCAGCCCGCCGAATGGTGCTCGCCGATGTAGGCTTCGTCAAACCCCAGCATGTCCAGCCACTGGAGCAATTCCAGGTCCCGCTCCAGGGCCAGCGTGGGATTTTCCCCAACCCTGTGGAAGGGGGCCATAAACACGCCAAACTTCATACGTTGGGACTTTCCGTTAGTTGACCCTGCCATGCTTTAGTCCTCCCTCTCTTCGCTGCCGGCGAAATACGTCTCTGGTCCAGACCCTGCGACGTCTTTTGGCCATTCTAACACGGCTGGCCGGGCCATTGGTATATACGTGGCCCAACGCTAACGGCCTGCCCCTTCAGGGTAGCGGGCAGCCACCAAAAAGTGGTATCTTGACTCGTACCAGGCAATTGAAAAAGGGAGGGATAAGATGCCCCAGATTAAGCACATCGCCATAGCGACCAACGATGCCGAGAAGACGGCCAAATTTTACTCCGAGGTGTTCGGCCTCAGGCAGGTTGCCAAGCTGGACAGCGGCAACGCCATCGGGTTTATGCTCAGCGACGGCAACGTCAATATGGCCATCCTGGACTTCCAGAACGACGCCGTGGCCGGCGAACGGGGCAAGGACTGGGAAGGCATCCACCACATCGGTTTTGAGGTCGAGAGCCTGGAGGAGATCGAGGCCCGACTGCTTTCCGCAGGTTCCGAGGAGATGAAGTCGGTCAACGAGGCCCTTCACGCCGGCAACACCGGCCCGCGCCACCAGAACG
>JAPPJA010000380.1 GCA_028874675.1 Chloroflexota bacterium | reverse complement strand
CGGCCATGTAGTGCGTGGTCAGCAGGATGGTCTTGCCCTCGCTGGCCAGTTCGGGAACGTAATTCCTCAGTTCCTGCGCGCCGATGGGATCAATGCCGATGGTGGGCTCGTCCATAAAAAGCAGCGGCGGGTCGGTAAGCAGGCCCCGGGCGATGTGCAGCCTCTGTTTCATTCCCCGGGAGTAGTTTTCCACCGGCGTCCTGGCATGTTCGGTAAGGCCCACCCGGTCCAGGAGTTGCTCGGTCCGGCGCTTTGCCTCCCCGGGATTGATGTGGTTCAGGGCGGCGAAAAACCGCATGTTCTGTTCGCCGGTTATCCGGCCGTACAGGCCCCGCTCTCCCCCCAAAATGAAACCCGTGTTCCTGCGGACCTGCCTGGACTGGGACACCACGTCGTATCCCAGGACTCTCGCGCTCCCCGAAGTGGGCGTCAGCAGCGTGGACAGTATCCGCACCGTGGTGGTCTTGCCGGCCCCGTTGGGCCCCAGCAGTCCAAAGACCGCCCCCCTGGGAATTTCCAGGCTGAGGTCTTTCAGCGCGGTGAAATCGCGCCGGCGACCCACAACGTTACGGGAGGTGTACACCCGGTTCAGATTTGCGCATTCAACCGCCATTGAACTTGTTGCAGCCATTTGGTCCCCCATGCCCCGGGATCCGGCAGGTTAATAGAATTGCATCTATGGTTTTGGGTTTAACCGTCCTTACCGGCAGGACGGCTACCTCCCGGGAATCTGAGGTCTCCAATCTTCGCCGGAGGGGCAGCACACCCCTTCTACCCAGCATTTCAAAGCGGTTGGTCCACTGGTAATTTCAACCACTTTGAAATGATGAGTCCTAAATGTTTGGCGTCATTCCGGCCTTGAGCCGGAATCCAGGGAGTCTGCGAGAGGTCAACTACACAGCACAGGTGCGGTCCTGGATTCCGGCCTGCGCCGGAATGACGACTACTCCCCAACCCATCACTTCAATAGCGATACACTGCTAGTACGCAGTCAAGCCAGAAATAAACGGGTTGTACGAAATTCCGTTCCTAGTGAGCTTGTCGAACCACCAGCGGATGGCCTTTCGACAAGCTCAAAGCGAACGGGTCGTTTCCTATCATTACAGCCTTGACTGCGTACTAGAGTATGGACGTTTCATAGGCTCCCCGTCGTTTCGCATCCGCCTCTATGATGAGAAAAAGCAGGTATCCCGCCAGCCCGTAGCAGATACCCACCGCAGCCTCCCAGGCCAGGTCAGTCCCCACCGAGGCCAGGTCAGCCCCCACAAATGCTTCCCGGAAAGCCGCAACTCCGTGGGTCAGGGGCAGTACATCGCCGAAGTAGGGCAGGAACAGGGGCATTTCGTCAACCGGTATGACCACACCGGTGAATACAATCAGCAGCCCCGACCCCGCCGCGCTGACTACCAGCCAGTCGCGGACCACAATGGCGAGCACCCCTATGCAAAGCGCGAAGGCCGTGGAGGAGAAGCCGATCAGCAGAATGGAGGTTACCAGGGTCAACCAGTTGGTACTGGAAAAGTCCAGGCCGATGAATGCGCCCGCGAAAATCAGGCTGGTCGCCACCGTGAACATTCCGTTGGGGAAATGCAGCGTTCCCCTGCTCCAGTAAATCAGCCACCGGTTTCCTGAGCAGCCAAAAACATGCCCCAGCGTTCCAATCACCCGCTCGTAGTAGTGGCACTGGGTAATGCCCCAAATCAGGATAAAAGGAGTGGAATACGCTGCCATTCCCTTGATGTAGTAGTCCGAGTCCAGGGGGCTGTTGGCGAACCGGCCCGTCAGCATCAGCATGGTGATGTACAGCACCGGCACCAGGAACACATTCCCGATGTATGCCGGCCAGTTCAGCCAGAAGAACAGGGCCCGGTAGGTGAGATAGGACTGTATGAAAAAATTCCTCAGGATGCCCCCTAAAAGGCCCGCATGTTCCCTTCAACCCGGACCCGATGCTCAACCTTTATCAGCAGCAGGTAGGCCAGGGCAAGGTACCCCAGCGAGATTGCCAGGGCGACGGCCAGGTCCCGGCCGCCCTGCAGGGAGTTTCCCTCGGGTTCCAGGGCGACGACTACGGCATCCATGGCCCATGCCGCCGGCAGCGCCCGGGCCACGACCTCAACGCCGGGAGTAAGGAACGCCACCGGGTAGAAGAATCCTCCCAGTACTACGCCCATTGGCCGAATCACGTTAAAGAAGCCCTCCCGCCCCCGTACCAGCAGGAACAGCGGCGCGAAGATGATTGACACGGACAGCACGCTGAACGCCCCTATCCCAACGCCGAAGACCAGCAGCCAGGGTTCGTGGACCTGGATGAACCGCCCTGAAATCCAGACCATTACCAGCATCGGCAGCAGCCCCGAGAGAATGCCCAGCACGCTTATGGCCAGTGCCCTGGTAAATACTATCAATGCCAGGGGCGTGCGCGCCGTGGCGATGTAGTCATACGTGCCCGCCAGTATGTCGCTGGTGATGCTCCACCCCAGCCGGATCGAAACCCGGTTCCAGATGGACATCAGCAGCACACCCACCAGCAGGTAGTCAATGGGAACGGAACTCTCCCCCTTGCTGGCAATCCACGCCAGCGCCACCGCCAGCGGGATGTTGACCACCAGGAAAAACAGCACTTCCCCCAACCGCATATCGTGCTTGATCTGTTCGAAAAAAGCGCTTCGGAAAGCGTAAACGTAACCCATTCTGAGACCGCCTGTTGGATTGCCTCTACTGATGTTGTCGGGCGGGGAACTCGACCTCCACTGGCTTCAGGGGACCGTGAATTCCTGTTTGTCCCGTTGGTGCTCCGGCTTGGTCCTGCCGGCTGCGCTGCCAGACACGACCCCGCAAAAAATAAATCGGCGGGAAACTCTGGTCCTGAAAAAGAGCTTCCCGCCGCGTCCAACAAATTAATCTTGAGAAATCTCTAAGTCAGGAAGTAGTTCCTCCGCCAATGTATTCGTACAACAGAGACAGCCACACTCCACGTGGCCCCCATGGCGTGGGCCCGTGAAAGGGAAACTGTAGTGGACTGGGCAACTGTCATAACGAAATAACCGGAAAATGGGTACGAGCTAAACTACCACCGGCGTTGGAGCGTTGTCAATTGCGTACTGCCACGGCAACAGGGCTATCGCATGAAAGATTCGTCCTGCAGCCGGCTAATATCCACCAGGCAAAGCTATGTCGCCCCGAGCTTGGCGAAGGGCCTTAAAGCCTTCCCAAGAGCCCCGCTA
>JAPPJA010000533.1 GCA_028874675.1 Chloroflexota bacterium | reverse complement strand
GTCGTGGACAGCCAGTGTGGGTAGGAGTCACTTCGAGTACCGCAGCGGCGTGGTGTTCAATGATGCCGGTTCCTTGCGCCAGCAGCTCGATGCCCTGGCTGGAGGCGCCTCCGAGGTGGGGTCTGGGACTGCAGCCAGGGTAGCCTTCGTTTACACCGGGCAGGGCAGCCAGTGGGTCGGCATGGGACGAACCCTGTACGAGAGGGAGCCGGTGGCGAGAGCCGTCATGGACCGCTGCGAGGCGGTTTTCCAGGACGTCCGGGGCACGTCCCTGCTGGACGTGATGTTCGGCCGGGACGGGCTGAAGGGAGACCTCGGGGACACCGCGTGGGAGCAGCCCGCCCTCTATGCGCTGGAGTGCGCCCTGACCGCCCTCTGGTCCAGCGTGGGCATCCGGCCCGACGCGGTGCTGGGCCATAGCGTTGGCGAATTGGCGGCGGCCCAGGCGTCCGGGGTGTTTTCCCTGGAGGACGGCATGCGCCTCGCCGCCGCCCGGGGCTCACTGTTATCCGGTACGGCCCAGGGCGCCATGGCGGCGGTCTTTGCTCCGGCGGCCCAGGTGGTCCCCGCAGTCGAGGCTTTCAACGAGTCAGCCAGGGTCGGTCTCAGCATTGCGGCGGACAACGGAGCTCACACGGTGGTCAGTGGTACGGCTGAAGAGGTCGAGGCCATAGTGCAAGGTCTCGAATCAACCGGAACCCGGGCAAGGCGATTGAATACGACCAGGGCATTCCACAGCGCCCTGTTGGACCCGGCCCTGGACGAACTTGAGGCATTCCTGGGCGCGGTGAAGGTTAACCATCCCGCCCTGCCCTTTATCAGCAACTTGACCGGCAGCGCCGTTGAGGGCGACATGGCCCTGGACGGGACTTACTGGAGGCGTCACGCGAGAGAGCCGGTGTCATTCGCCTCCGGAGTGGGGGCATTGGCGGCGCTGGGGATAGACGTGGTGGTGGAGATTGGCCCGCATGCCGTGCTCGGTCCCATGGCGGCGCTGGCTTGGCCCGTTGCAGGCTCTTCCCGGTCGCCGGCCGTCCTGGCCAGCCTGACGCGGCCGCCGTCGGATGGGTCATCGTCCGAGCCTGAAAGCGATTTCGTCCATGCGGTTGCCCAGGCCTACGAGGCCGGGCTGCAGGTCTCTTTTGAAGGTCTGTTTGCGGGAGAGTCCCGGCGCCGTATTTCGATGCCAGGCTACCCGTTCCAGCGGGAGCGCTATTGGGTCGAGGAAACCAGGCAACGTCGGGCCAGCGTCGGACATCCGCTGCTGGGGGAACGGCACGAGTCAGCTCGCGGCGAGATTACGTTTGAATCGGAACTATTCCCGTCGGACCCCTCCTGGCTCGCCGACCACAGGGTCTTCGGCCGCCTGGTCGCGCCCGGCGCGCTTTACGGGGCCTTGGCGGTTTCCGCCTCCATTGCTGAGGGAAGCGGTCCGACGGTGGTCCAGGAAATGCAGCTGCACAACCCGTTGATATTTTCGGATGGGGACTCCGCTGGCGCGGTCAATGAAGAGGGGCGAAAGGTCCAGGTGGTGCTCGACGGCTCCGATCAGACGGCCTCGCACCGTTTCCAGATCTACAGCCGGGGCGCCGGTGGGGAATGGACCCAGCATGCGGAAGGGTACGTCCCGTTGGGCGCTCCCTTGCCCGAAATGGCAGGTCGCACTGACCTGGACGGCTTGAGGTCCCGCCTGTCACCCGCTGACGTGCCGGAGTACTACCGCGCCAAGTCCACCACCGGAATCGACCTGGGCCCGTCCTTCCAGACGCTGGGCATGGTCTGGGCCGGCCCGGGCGAGGCGCTGGGAGAGGTACGGCTGCCGGATGCCCTGGGCCGAAACCAGTTGGACGTGCATCCGCTCCTGCTGGACGGCTGTTTCCAGGTCGTGGGCCTGGCCCGCAATATGACGGGCGAGCCAGGCGAGGCGACCTACCTGCCCTTCGGCTGGCAAAGCCTGTGGCTGGCGGGGCGCCTGCCGGACCGCCTGTTCTGCCACGTAACTATGAGAGAAGCTTCTCCCGCGGCCGATTCAGTGTCTGGCGAACCGCCGGAAACGCTCAGCGGGGAGCTGCGGATCTACGACCCCACCGGCCTGCTCCTGGGGGCGATCAGCGGGTACACGGTTAAGCGGGCCACGCCGTCGGCGCTGCTGTCGGCAATGGAAGGTATAGACGACCTGCTCTACGAGGTCATCTGGAGAGACAACCCCCTGCAAACCGGAATTGAGGCTGCGGACTTTTTCCGAGCTCCTGCCGACATCCTGGCGGGGTCGCCTCTGTTCTCCAGCTACCTGTCTGATGCGGGGGTCGCCCCCCAGGGCAGGAATGCCCTGCTGGCGGACCTGGAGCGATGGTCGTGGGTCCGCGCCCTCACAACCCTGGAAGAACTGGGCTGGCGACGCGCAGTGGGTGACGTCGTAGATGCCGAGGACCTGCGGGAACAGCTTAATGTCCTTCCCGAGCACACCCGTCTCTTCCGCCGCATGCTCGAAATGGCCGCCAGGGCAGGGGCGTTGGAGGAGAGGGATGGCGCCTTTGTCGTGACCGTGGGTGAGGGCGAAGAGCTGCCCGGGGACCTGCCGCGCGACCTGGCAGAGTTCAGCGCCCGGATGCAGGAACTTTATCCCCACGGCCTCGTGGAAATTGGGCTGTTCCAGCGCTCGGGCCTGGCCCTGGCCGACGTGCTAACCGGCCAGGCAGACCCGCTTACCCTACTGTTCAGCAGCGGGGAGCCCACCGCCGCCGATCTGTACCTGAAAGCGCCGGTGGCCCGCGCCGCCAACCGGATGATCGCAGACGCAGTCCAGGCTTTGGTAGCTGCGCTTCCCGAAGGACGGCGGCTCAGGGTCATCGAGGTAGGAGCGGGAACGGGTTCGGCAACAGCCTCCGTCCTTCCGGAGCTCCCGGAGGGCCGGTTCGACTACCTTTATACCGACATCTCCGCCGGCTTCTTCGCCGAGGCCGAGGCGCGGTTCGGCGATGGTGGCGGCGGCATTGAGTATCTCCAGCTGGACATCGAGAAAGACCCCATTGCCCAGGGTTTTGACTCCCACGGCTATGACCTGCTGATTGCCTCCAACGTGCTTCACGCGACCCGGCGCCTGGACGAAACCCTGGGGCACTGCAAGGCCCTGCTGGCGCCATCCGGGCATCTGGTGGCCCTCGAAAACCTTCGGGGCCTGGGGTGGATGGACCTGACCTTCGGCCAGTTGGACGGCTGGTGGCGATT
>JAPPJA010000384.1 GCA_028874675.1 Chloroflexota bacterium | reverse complement strand
TGCATCGTCTATATCCCGACATTCCTGACTTGACTGAGTACTAGTACTCAGTCAAGTCAGAAATAAACGGGTTGTACGAAATTCCGTTCCTAGTGAGCTTGTCGAACCACCAGCGGATGGCCTTTCGACAAGCTCAAAGCGAACGGGTCGTTTCCTATCATTACAGCCTTGACTGAGTACTAGGTGGTGTCGTCAAGTCGGCTCGTCTTGCTTGAAACAGGAGGAATCCTGACTACAGCTGGCGAGGTTCCCGCCTTCGCGGGAACGACGAAATGGTACGCCGGGAAACTTCCATCTTCAATTTAACAACAGCCCATAGGGATATGGTAAAAGGCCGGTACTATTCTTGCGAATACTAAACTGGTTCAGAAGGTCGTAGTCATCCTCAACCGTCATTCCTGCGCCGCCGGGAATCTTGACTCCAGCCTGTCGAGGTTCCCGCGTCGTCGGGAACGACAGTTTATCCCAATCCTGGCATGAGACGGGACTGGCCTCACGCCGCCTCGATTTGCCGCATGGCCACTTCCTTGTGGTGGTTTACGTCGCCGTAGGTGAGTTCCTGGACCTTGGCGCGGCGGGTGTAAAGCTGGAGGTCGTGCTCTTTGGTGAAGCCGATGGCGCCGTGGCACTGGTGGGCCAGGTTGCAGACCCGCTGGTAGGCGGCGCTGACCCAGGCCTTGGCCATGGCTACCTCCCGCTCGGCGGGTTCACCCTCAGATACTTTCCAGGCTGCGTGGTAGGCAATCTGGCGGCAGCCCTCCACGTCGGTGGCCATGTTGGCGCAGTGGTGCTGGACTGCCTGGAAGGTACCCACCGGCCGCCCGAACTGGGCGCGCTGCTTGGCGTATTCCACGGTCATTTCAACCACGGCGTCGGCCCCGCCCAGCATTTCAATGCACTTGGCGGCGGTGGCGCGATGCAGGGCCCGCTGAATGATGGGCCAGCCGCCGTCCACCTCGCCCAGTACGGCATCAGCGGGAACGGAGACGCCGTCCAGGCTGATTTCGCACTGCCGGTCGGAGGATATGGTGCTCAGCTGCGTTACCGTCAACCCGGGGGTGTTGGAGTTTACGAAGAACAGGGTGATGCCCTGGGCCGGGTCTTCAGACCGGCTGGTGCGGGCGGCCACCAGGATGATATCGGCGGCGTGGGCGTCGGGTACGAAAAGTTTCTGGCCACTGATGGAGAACCCGTCGCCCTGGCGGGTGGCGGTGGCCTCGATGCCCCAGGGTTCGTAGGTGGCGGAAGCTTCGGTAAGGGCCAGGGTCATAAGGGTCTGTCCGGTGCAGATGCCGGGGAGGATGTACTGTTTCTGGGTATCGGTCCCCGCATCCAGCACGGTAAAGCCGCCCAGCACGACCGTGGAGAAAAAGGGCCCCGGGGTCAGGGACCGACCAATTTCCTCCAGCAGGACGGTCAGGTCGAGGAAGCTGACGCCAGTGCCGCCGTACTGCTCGGGAAAGGCGATGCCGGGCCAGCCGAGGCCGGCAATCTGCCGCCAGAGTTCGTCGGTGAACCCGCGTTCGTCCTCTTCCATTTCGCGCACCAGCGTAAGGGGACATTCCTGGGAAAGAAACTCCCTGGCGCTGTTCTTAAGCATCAACTGAATTTCGGTCAGACCCAGATCCATACAACGCTCCCCGAGGCAAGGAATGGCAATGAATTGAAGCAGGAAATTGCGTGGCCTAGTATAGCGCAATTGGCATGCCGCTGCATTGGAGGGGACGTGGTGGCCAGGGCAATGGCGCTATAGATTCGGGCCATAAGGGGCACAAGTTCGGCAGGCAGGAGTCAAGTCGCCCTTGCATTGAGCTCGTGTCCTTTCCTGGACTGGGCAATGGTCCCTTCTTGAGAGTGTCATGCTGAGCGAAGTCGAAGCATCTGAAATCGTACCTGCCAACCAGGCATTGGGACCCAAGCCACGGTTCCCAGCCAGTAGTTCAGGCCCTTCGGCAAGCTCAGGGCAACATGATCTCTTGCTGTCAGCTCTGGCGCAATTCGAGCGGATATTTGAAAGCGATTGCCCCAGTCCTGAAGTGCGATTGCCCTGATTTGGTGGCGAGGACAACAGGGTTGTCGTGAGCCGAGCACATTGCGGGCCTGCGATGGGAGGTTCCGGCGCTGGATCTTGCCGGAAAGGGGTATTTGCGCCACATTCGGCGACTTCGTTGCTGAAGGCGTCATTGACACCGCTTTGGCCGACTATTACGCTACGCCCATCCTGAAATCAAACCAGCCAGTGGGAAACACGGAGGCGGCTAATGAAGTACGATTACGTGATTATCGGCGCCGGATCCGCGGGCGCAATCCTGGCGACGCGGCTGACCGAGGACGCGAGCAAGTCGGTGCTGCTGCTGGAGGCGGGGGCGGACTACGCCAACTTCGAGGACCTGCCCGAAGAGGTGAAGTTCGGCTACGCCACCGAGGCCGACGTGATGACCAGCGACCATAACTGGCAGTTCGTGGGCCGGGCCACCGACGAGGCGCCGCCCATGATGGTGCCCCGGGGCAAGGTGACCGGCGGGTCCAGCGCCATCAACGGCCAGGTTTTTCTGCGCGGAGTGCCCGAGGACTACGACACCTGGGCATCCTTCGGCAACAGCGAGTGGACCTTCACCAACCTGCTGCCCTATTTCCGCCGCATCGAGACGGATACTGACTACGGCGGCGACGACTTTCACGGGGGCGACGGCCCGATAGTAATGCACCGCTTCAAGCAGGAAGACTGGCTGCCGGCCCAGCAGGCCTTCTACAGCGCCGCCATCGCCGCCGGCTATCCCGACTGTCCAGACCACAATCACCCGGATACCAGCGGGGTAGGGCCGACGCCCCTCAACAACCCCAACGGCATCCGCATCAGCACGGCCATGGGTTACCTGGACCAGGCCAGGCACCGAATGAACCTGACCATCCGTCCCAACTGCCTGGTACACCGGCTGGTATTCGACGGCAACCGGGCCACCGGGGTGGAGGTGGAGAGCGGCGGGGAGACCTTCGTGGTGGAAGGGGATGAGATCATCCTGTCCGCCGGGGCCATCGGGTCTCCGCAAATTATGATGCTGTCCGGCGTAGGTCCTGCCGACCACCTGAACAGCCTGGGCATTCCGGTGGTGCTGGACAAGCCCGGCGTGGGCCAGAACCTGCGGGACCATCCCGGCGTGTGGGTTACCTGGCGCACCAAGGAGGGGTTTGAGCTGGACGGCCTGAAACCCCGGGCGCAGCTTACCC
>JAPPJA010000188.1 GCA_028874675.1 Chloroflexota bacterium | reverse complement strand
ACCGGAACGCGCTGTAAAATTTTCGGGCAGGGCGTTGGGGTAGCCCTGGCCGGCCGCCAGCTGACTCCCGTGGTCCACGCCAACCATTTCTGGTTCGCCTGGGCGGCCTTCCGCCCCGACACTACGGTGGTCCAGGAAAGCCAATAACCTCCCTGCCAGAAAACCGATAGATTCCTGCCCGGCCACGCGATGCCGCAACTGGCAACGTGGGTACTGGCCAGCCAATGAAAGGTCTGGCAGCGTACCAGTTCAGCGAGGTTGGCGACGGGGCTGCAAGCCAGGCCAGGGACCGGGAGGTTCGCGGATTCTCCCGGCTCTCGCCGTTCCCAACTGAAAAAGCCGGCAACTGGAAACTAGGGTACGTCCCCCGGCCGGCATTTGCTACTCCCAACCCCTCCCCTTAAAATACCCGCAGCAACTTTTGGCCCGCTTCGGGAACAATAGCTTCTTGTCCGGGAGATGTGATGACTACGCCTCAAATTACCTTTGGCTGCAATTTCACCGTGGAGAACTACTGGGACGTGGTGGAGTTTGCCCGGAAGGCCGAAGAACTGGGCTTTGACCGGATCACCACCGGCGAGCACATAATGGATGGGAATCCACCCCGGCCAACCCTGATGAACATTCCTATGATGGCAGCCGCCGCCGGCGCCACCAGGACCCTCCAGGTGATGACGGGAATAGTCATTGCCCCCCTCTATCATCCCATAATGCTCTCCAAGTTGGTCACCAGCCTTGACGTGGTGTCCGGGGGGCGGCTGGACTTCGGCATTGGCATCAGTGGTCAGCGGGGAACGCGCATCGAGTTTGATTCCCTGGGCATCCCCGTGAACTCCCGGGGGCGCCGCACCGACGAAATGCTGGAGGTGATGAAGCACCTGTGGACCGAGGAGCATGTAACCCACCATGGCCGCTTCTTCGACTTCGAGGACGTTACACTGCTGCCGAAACCGCACCAGCAGCCTCATCCGCCCATTTGGGTAGCCGGCCGGAGCGAGCCCGCCATGCGGCGCGCGGCGCTGCTGGGGGATGGCTGGTACCCCTACCTCTTCACGGTGCGCCGCCTGAAGGCCACCAACGATACTGTTCGCAGCATCGCCCAGGAGGCCGGCCGCGACTTGACGGGCTTCCATTGGGGCCTGAACCAGCCCACCGCCATTGCGACGGACAGGTCGGAAGCCCTGGCCGCCGCCGTTGCCCACGTGGGCCAGCGTTACGTCACTCCCGAGAGAAGCTCGGAGGACATCGCCCAGGCCCTGTGCCTCACCGGTACGCCCGAGGACTGCATCAAGGGGATTGAGGACAGAATAGAAGCCGGAGTGAGGGACTTTATTTTCGGTTTCCTTTCCCCCGACGCTGCCGGGCTTTACCGCCAGATGGAAATCATGGCAAAAGAGGTCATTCCCAATTTCCGTGGGTAAGGACTTCGACAAACATCCGGAATGCAAAGGGGTGCGCCTGTCGCGGGCGCACCCTTGAGGAACAAATGCCCAAGATCACTATTTCAGCCCACGTAGCTGCGGAGCCGGCGGCGGTCTTTACCCACGTGACCTCCTATCCGGCGCAAGGCGCGCCCGACAACCGCCAGCTGGAAACCAAGTATGGCCGGCTGGAACACGAGGACGGCGGGGACTATACCTTTATCAGCACCAACAGCGAGGGAGCCGAGGCCCGGCTGCTCTACACTTTCGAACCACCGCACCTGCGGGATATGAAGCACCTGGACTCTGACTGGGCAGACCGCAGGGACACTTTCACCCCAACTTCAACCGGCACGGAGTGGAATATTACATGGGAACCCAAGTCCAGGGGCGCCCCCTTCCTGGTGCGGTGGCTCTTCTTTCGGTGGAAGGACCGTCAGCGGCTGTACGACCAGATAATGCGACCGGTAGTTGACCACTTTCAGAAGCAGGACTTCTATTAGAAGCTCAACTGCTCAGGAGTGGCGGGCCGGACATCAGCCGTCACTCCGGACTTGAGCCGGAATGACAACACGGGCTGCCCCCAATAAAGAGGCCGTTAGGAATTTAGGCGCTGGCAGCCTTGATGGCGGCTTCCAGCTTGGGCGGGCTGTATCCCACCACATTCTGATCGCCGATAACGGTCACCGGAGTGCTCCGGATACCCAGGGCCAGCAGCGAGTCCAGCGCGTCCTGGTCCTCAGATACGTTTCTCTCGGTGAATTCCAGTCCCTTGCGTGAAAGATACACTTTCACCATGTGGCAGGGGCCTCAACCAGCGGAAGTATATACGGTGATGTCCATTTACAGATCTCCTTGAACTTACCGGAATAATTGGCCGGAAAACTAGCCGCTTTCCTGGGAACCCTTGAAGTCGGCCTTGGACTGGTAGTCCTGGTCAAACAGGCCTTCTCCAGGCTTAACCGCCTCGTCTATGGTCTGGACAAAGTCCTCCCCCTGTTCATACTTGCGAAGAAACTCTTCGCTTACGAAGAACATTCAAATGCAGAACCCGTCCCGTTTGATATCTTCGTGGTGCCGGTCACAGGGGCATATCTTCTTGCGGTCCTCTACGGGATCGCCGCTCAGGGGCATTCAAGGGCAGTAGCGGTAACCGTGGTTAACCTGGTTTTCGGCCAGCCCCTGCTGTACCACCTCGACTACTTCCGCCTCAGGGAAAAATTCGTAAGGCCCGCGCTCCACATATTTCTCAGAGAAGGTCTTCGCACCTTTTAGCGCCTGGTCAATGGTCAATTTTCGCTGCAATCCGGGTTCCCCCTGGTAAACTTGCGAGCTGCCACGGGTAGAAATCAGGGAAGCCCGCGCGCAAGTGGTTTCTCACCTGTATTATATCTTACCCTGCCGCATTCGAGTGTGCATTTCGCAGGACATGTTCCTGAACATGGCAGCCTTGATCTGAAGGTTCTCGAGAAGGCTGGGCATGGCTTCCTTCACTTGGGGTAACGTCTTGTCCATGGCGACCTCAACGCTGATCAGACCGGCCGTTCCGCACTGGCAGCGGACTGCCAGGTAAACCTTGTGGAAGTCGGGATTTCCGGAAAAGTCCACCTTGAAGCCCCTCAGAAGAGAGAGGGAAGAATCGTCGGCAACGGCTTCCTGGAACAATCCGTGAATTGCCTCCAGGGTGGCCGGGGCGGATTCGGAGGGAAGCTGGTTCAGTTCATTCACCCCAATTGCAGCTCCTTGCCGTAGTGTTCACGTTCCTGGATTCAGGGCAGGGCGGCGACCGCCTTGATCTCCACCAGGAACTCCTCC
>JAPPJA010000263.1 GCA_028874675.1 Chloroflexota bacterium | reverse complement strand
CTATGCAGGGCACATAAATTACTCAGCCGGACTCCCATTTTCCGTTGGCCGGGGCTCGTCAAAGGCCCCAGGTAACGTTCAACCGGCCTGGCATGGGCATTCCGCAGGGCACGCCGTGAAAGGAAACCGGGGTCTGCCATAGAGATTCGGGAGCCCTGCAAGCCCATGCCTTCACTGCTGAAGTTCACACCCTTTCCTCAGGACTTATCAGACTCTCAGCTTTCGGTCGATCTTCTGGCGACGTGGACAGGGCAATGGTCGCGAACCCGTCCTTGCGGTCCAGGATGTGAGCGCTGCGAATATTAATGCCGGCCTCGCTGAAACGTTGAGCCACTCGGGCCAGGGCGCCGGCCTCGTCTTTCAACCGTACCAGGAGAGCATCATCGGTTACCGCGGAGTAGCCCGCATCCGCCAGGGCCGTTAGCGCCCGGTCTGTGTCGTCAGTGCTGATGATAATGGTGCCATGTTCTCCGTCAACCTGGGTGTTAATGGACTCCAGGTTGATGCTGGCCTGGGCCAGCGTGTTGGTAATGTCGGCAAGAACGCCCACTTCGTCGCGGGCCATAATGACTATGCGTTCCAATCAAACTCCTCCATTCCGGTTTTGGATTTGGAGATCCGGAGACGTCAGCCCGCGACCTGGTCAGCCACGAGGCATTCGTCCACCAGCTGATCGACCAGCCGGCGGGTTACGTGGGGCATGGCAATCAGGTGAGCAATGTCCCGATAGGGGGCCAGCTGCCATTTGCTGACAACTGCCGGGTCCGGCCTGGGGAATACCACGGTCACCGAGTTGCGGTTTCGCCAGGCGGGAATGCCGCTGTCATTGAATCGTTGTACCGCGTACTCTGCCACGGACAGCATTTCGGCCACGACACCGGTCAGGCCTTCAACTCCCAGCCTCTCCAGCGCATACCACAAGACCAGGGGTGTCCAGGCATTTCGGGAACCGGGAATGGTGGTGTCCATTACCCCGACGTATTCAACCGAACGCGATATGCGGGCAACGTATTCCTTCCTGGTGAGGACGACGCCGCAGGGTATGGGAGAGCCGATCAACTTATGGCCGCTGACTGCCAGACTGTCGGCGCCCTCGTCGAAACCGTAGGGCTGCGCGTCGGAGACAAAGGGGAGAATCATACCGCTGAGGGCCGCATCCGAGTGGATGTATGACTGCCGGATGGCCAGGTCATCCAGAATCTGGCGCACCCTCCGAAGATCGTCCACCGCTCCCTTCATAGTTGTCCCGATGTTGGCCATTATGATAACGGGAACATCACGATTGATGCGGATGGTCTCGTAAAGGTCCTCGTAGTCAATCTCGCCGTTGTCAAGGCTCTTGATCATGATGTTGCGCATGTTCAGCACCTGCATGATCTTCAGGATGCTGTAGTGCGTGTCCTGGGAGAAATAGACCACGCCCTGGGGATGGAGTTCCCGGGCCATGTAGAGGCCGTACATGTTGCCCTCGGTGCCGCCCGTAGTCACATAGCCCCAGGCATCCTCGGGGTCCAGGCGCATCAGGCTGGCGAATTTCCCGACCACCTCGCGCTCGAACTCGTGGCTGTTGACCCGGTAGTTGGTGCCGTGAAAGGGGTCGCCCACGTTGTTCGCATTAAACTGCAAGAAGGGCAGGATTTCGTCGTAGTCAAAGTCAAAGTTGACCGGATAGCCCAGGGCAAAGGCGGAGGCTTCCTCATAAGTCTCCCTCAAAGCGTCCAACCGGGCTCTCGCTTCCCTGGTCAATTCCTTCATCGATTCACACCTCCCGTTCCCGGATTCCCCCACGGGCCGCCAGACGATCATCGTCTGCCAAAATACCTATTACAAACGTACCAGTACAATTGTACCATCGGGTCAGTCCGGTCCTTTCGCATGGTGAAACAGTTTTCGACGGGGCCCGGTCAGGCGAGACTAACGATACGCCGGGAGCCACATGGCAGGTGCGTGATATTATCTGTCCAGAATTTGCCAGGAGATGGAATATTCCTGAAGAGTAAAAAAAGGAGCGAAAACAGATGTCGGAAAAACCCTTTATTGACTTTGACCAGGCCCAGGCAGCCATGAAGGCCATTATCGAGGAGGCGACCAAGCCCGGGGGGATGCCGGTGGCCATATCGATAGTGGACGATGCGGGCAATATGGTGGCCTACGCCCAGATGGACCACGTCCGGCTGTACGCCCGGCGACACGCATTCCGCAAGGCATACACGGCGGCGATAATGGGGATGGATACGGGAGCGCACGGTGAACAACTGAAGGAACGGGGCCGCACCGTCAGCGATTACGGCGACCCCAGCCTGACTCCCGGGGAAGGCGGTGTGGTGGTCAAGTCCAGGGACGGAATAATCATGGGAGGAATCGGGGTGGGCGGCTACCTGATTAGGGACGAGGAACTGGCCATGATTGGCCTGAATGCGATGAACATTGGCGGCTGATTGACCGTAACCCTTGCCTGTAATATATTTCGTTTAACCATTCGGGGCAGGAAGGCGAAACTCTTGACCGAATACTCTCAGGAGAGGTGATTACCATGCCGGAACGCAACCCTTATATGCCCACCTTTGCCAAGGGCAGCATTAAAGTCAGCATGATCCAGCATACCAACGTGGAGACCAGCGACGTGCCCCGGAGCCAGGAATGGTACGGCAAGGTCTTCGGCGCGGAGTGGACGGAAGACGGGCCGCGCTACCTGAAGATGGGGAACACGGAAGTCCACCTGCACGTGGAGGCCAATCCGCAGCCTCATCCCACCAACCACTTTGCAGTGGAAGTCGAGGACTGGGACGCCTGGGTGTCCAACCTCAACGAGGTAGGGGTCAACTTTGAGGCGGGCCGGGAGCCCAAGCTGAACGACAGTGGCAAGCTGGCCGGCTTTGTTCGCGACCCGGACGGCAACCTGATTGAGGTCATGTACCACGCCGAGTGGCACTAGGGTGTGTCGTCAGATCGGCTCGTCATGCTTGAGGCTGGAGGAATCCTGACTAAAGCCGGCGAGGTTCCCGCCTTCGCGGGAATGACGAAATGGTACGCCGGGAGACTTCAATCTTCAATTTGACTAAAGCCACTGGAGTTCAGGCAACCTGCCCGAACGCGCGACTCCCTCGGGGAACCAGGTCCCCCGAGGGAGTTTATTTTTGGTCCGCGCAGGTATTCCCTCGGCGTCCCCCGGAAACGGGGCGGCTAGTACTACAACGACGAGTTATGCTGGTAATATGAAGGGATGAAACAAATGGTC
>JAPPJA010000179.1:1558-3238 GCA_028874675.1 Chloroflexota bacterium | reverse complement strand
GATACACTGCTCTTCAGGTTGGCGATATCACCTATGGCCTCCAGTTTGGTCTTCAGTTCTTCCGCCACGACCGAAATATCGGTAAAGCTGGATCCCGTCACCCGAATTTCCAGGTCTTCCGTGGGCGGTCCACTTGAAACTTCCTCCAGGAAGAATTTCACTCCCTCGTCGGGTTCCGGCAGCCTGGCCCGGACCATTTCCGTAATGCCTTCAGGCGCGTCCTCCGCAACCCGCATGGTGAATCCGGCCAGGTGCAGGCTTCCAGTTCCTAGTCCTGCGTCAAATTCGCCGGCGGGCTGCCCTATGGACACCTGGTACAAGGTCAGCGGCCCCTCGGCTACAAACTCATCCAGGACCAGTTCTATCTTCTCCACCTGCTCAAAGGTGCGGCTGACCGACGTACCCTGCTCATGTTCAATGTTCAGGAACAGGTACTCGGGCGTTCCGCCTGGGAAGAAGGTTATGGGAATAATGGCGACAAGGCTTACGCTGGAGAGTGTAATTACGACTGCGGCCGCCAGGCCAATGAACTTGTGCCGCAATGACCAGGCCAGCAACGGCGCATAGAGCCGCTGCAGCCAGGTCTCCTGTCCCAGCCTGAGGTTGTCCTCTTCGACCTCTGGAATGTCCCCCGGCCTCAGGAGAGCGGCGCCCAGCACCGGCACGGCGGTAAGGGCCACCACGGTGGAGGATACCAGGGCATAGCTGACCGAAAGGGCAAAGGGAGTGAAGAACTCTCCCACAAGACCCTGAATAAAGGCCAGCGGAATGAATACGACCACCATGGTCAGGGTGGAAGAGATTATGGCCGCACCCACCTCCTGGGTGCCATTTATAGCCGCATCCATGCGGTCCTCGCCCTGCTGAATGTGACGGTACATGTTCTCGAGAACTACTATGCTGTCGTCCACCACCCGCCCCACGGCAATTGCCAGGCCAGCCAGGCTCATGAAGTTCAGGGATATACCCGTCAGGTTCATCAGGATGACTCCACCGAGCACGCTTACCGGTATGGAAATCGCAATTATGGCGGTGGGACGCAAGGTCAGCGCCAGCCCCTTCCAAAGGGTGGGCCGGGTATTCAAAAGGAAGATAAACACGGCGATAACGGCAAAGATGAACCCCAGCAGGCCCTCGCGGAGCAGGCTCTCCAGAGACTCCTCGACGATGGGACCGTTATTGGACATTTCCAGGACTTCCACGTCCGGGGGAAGCTCCAGGTTATCCAGCACCTCAGCGACCGCGTCGGTAACGTCCAGGGTATTGGCTTCCGGTTCCTTGATGATCCAGACATTCAGGCTGGGCTTGCCCATGGTCCGTGCCAGCCCGCTTGCCTCGGAGGTCCCAATCTCCACCGTGGCCACGTCAGACAACAGGACAGGCCTTTGCCCTTGTAAATCCCTGGGACCCGCGGGTCCCTGGTTGCTTCCCGGCAATGTGGCCTGCTCGTATCCAATTACCAGCCCTTCAATGTCCTGAATGGAGCCCAGCTGGTGGGTGGCGCGCACGGGAAAGGTTGTGTCGCCATCGGTTATGGAGCCTGCGGGAATGCCAATGTTGTTGGCGGAAATGGCGTTGGAAACATGGTTCATGGAGAAGCCCAGGTCCTGCAGCTTTTCCGTGTCCACCGTTACGGCGATCCGCTCGTCAACCCGGCCCAGGAGAAATACCTGAAAGACC
>JAPPJA010000179.1:0-1548 GCA_028874675.1 Chloroflexota bacterium | reverse complement strand
ATACTGGGAACCACCATGTCATCGAGAATCCGCTGCAGAGAGGCGGTGTCCCGGTCTCCGGCAACGCTCAGCTGCATTACCGGAAATGTATCGTTGCTGATCCTGGAAACGGTGGTAAATTCCACGCCCGACGGAAACTGGATGCCGTTAATATTGCTTTCGATGTCCCGTTCGGTCTGCTCCAGGTCGCTGCCAAACTCAAAGGTAGCCAGCACCGAGGAGACGTTCTGCTCCGATATGGACTGGATATCCTCCAGGCCGTCCATTCCGGCAATAGCGTCTTCTATGGGTTCGGTGACTTCCCGAACGATCGTTTCGGGGTCTGCCGTGGGGTAGAAGGTGGTAACTGTGATGTTGGGAAAACCTATTTCCGGGAATAGTTCCCGCTCCAGGTCGTTGTAGGCAAAAACGCCACCCACCAGAAGCAGGACGATCACCAGCAAAGTCACCGAACTGCGGCGAAGAGTTAAACGGGTCAGGTGGGTCAAGCGAGGGCCTCCCGCGAGTAGGGAAGTCCTCTATGGCCCGCGCCAGGCCAACCAGACCTGCCAGAATCAATTTGATGACCTTGCCGCCTGGAGATCGCCGGACATCCCGACCTCAACCGGTATTGGCTGGAGAAGGGGCGTGTTGCACGGCCCAGTTCAATCAGGGGGCGGGGGCCGGAGAGGAAAGGATAGATGGGGTGGCGGCGGACCGAGTACATAGCGGAGTCAAACTTCCCGGGTAGAGTCATCATTGAAGTTAGCGGGTAGGAAAGGCAGCCCGGGCAGCCCGATCCATGAGAATCGCGCTGCGAACCACTTCCTCCAGCTCCCTGACTTCAAGCTGACTGGCCATCTGGGTGATCCTTTCCCTGCCGATGCTCCAGAACTGTTCCATGGTCTCTTTCCCTGCCTGGGTCAACTGGCAGATTACCGCCCTGCGGTCATCGGGGTCCATCGCCCGCGTAACCAGTCCCTTCTCCACAAGTCGGTCCACAATGCTGGTGGCAGAGGACAATATACATCCCACGTGGCTGGCGATGTTGCCCATCCTCTGCTGCCCCTCGAACAGCAATGCGAGCACTTTCAACTGCTGAATAGTCAGGTCGAGGTCATCCCACCCTCCGGAGGGAGAGCAATGCATCGCGTGGTTAATCTGCTCAAACAGATCAATCAGGCGTTCCGTCAGTTGTACCCGGTTATCTGAAGGAGAATACTCTGACATGGCAACGACTTACTTGCGTAATTCTGAAATATTGTTGCATTTGCAAATAACTCTGTCAATTACCTCGGACCCCAATACCCGGGATGAATAACCGCTTTCCGCCCCTGGCAAGACACTGCCCAGCCTATCTTCAAAGTATCAGGAAATTGTCAAATGGTCCTGACGTCGTCCCCTTGTCGGGCCTGACTCCTGGATGGTTCCCTTTACCCTGACGGGCCACCCTTTCTTGCCACCGACACCCTTTGCTGCCACTGAATGAAGGCCCGGAAGAAAACACCGTTCATCGAGACTTGCGGGGATGCCACCGTCGTACCGGCTTCGCTTGTCCCTGCTTGTTTC
>JAPPJA010000106.1 GCA_028874675.1 Chloroflexota bacterium | reverse complement strand
GCCTTGGTGGGGCGGGGCTGGTTGCCCCGGCCGCCCCGGGGGTGGGGGCCGGCGGTGGGCCCGGGGCCGACGGCGCCGTCGCCAACGCGGAAGTAGGTGGCCTGGCTGCCAAAGTAGCCGCGAACCAGGTCGAGGTCGGTGGTGGTAATCAGGGACTGGCCGTAGCCAACAACCTTTTCAAGCACCCGGGTCCGGCGGTCTTCGTCCATTTCGGACAGCACATCGTCCAGCAATACCACCGGCTCGTCCTGGCGCACCTGCAACAGGTAAGAGGCTTCTGCCAGGCGCAGGGCCAGGGCCAGCGTCCTGGCCTGTCCCCGGGAGGCAAAGGTACCCATATCCACGCCGTCAACCAGCAATTTGAAGTCGTCACGGTGGGGGCCCAGGGAAGTGCTGCCGGCGGCCAGATCGCGGGAACGGCGGTCGGCCAGCGCCCCCCGGAAATGGCCGGCGGTGGCCTCGACACCGTCTCCCACGGGTACGCTGGGGAGGTGTTCCAGGGACAGGAGTTCACCAGGGCTGGTGAGAGTCCGGTGGTGGTCGGAGCACAGGTCGCCCAGCAGCGTGAGGGCGCGGGCCCGCTCCCAGCAGAGCCAGGAACCCTCGGTTACCAGGCGGTCGTCCCAGAATTGCAGTTCACTGTTTTCGGCGCGGCCCTCGCGGAGCAGACGCAGCAGGCGGTTGCGCTGGCGCACAATGCGGGTGTAGCGCTGGAGGGCCTTGAGGTAGAGGGGATTGCCCTGGGAAATCAGGATGTCGAGGTAACGGCGGCGACCCGAGGGCGGCCCCTGGACCAGGTCGATATCCTCGGCGTTGAACAGTACTGCGCCGACGGTGCCCACCAGGTCGGCGGCGGTGCGCCGAATGCGGTTTACGCGAATTTCCTTGCGGACGGAGTAGTTGAGGCCGGGCCCGGCGGCGTCGGACCCCGGTGCGGCGGAGGAGGGAGCAGTGCAGGAGTATCCCGCGTAGATCGCAACCCGCTCGCCGGCCTTGTCCAGGATGCCTCCCACCAGGGCCTGATCGCCGGAGGCGGCGGCGGAAAAGCTGACGACCTCGCGTTCGTTTTCCGCGCGAAAGGAGCGGGCGATGGCCAGGAGGTACACGGCCTCCAGCAGGGTGGTCTTGCCCTGGGCATTGGCGCCATAGAAGACCACCACGCCGGAGGGGACGTCCAGGTCCAGGGCGGCGAAATTACGGAAGTTGGAGAGTATGAGGCGGGACAGGCGAGCCAACCGGCGGGAGTCCTCCTGGCAAGGGTTGGGGCTTTGGGGGTAATTCTATCAGCAGGGCGCAGGGTGCGGCGGTTTGGGGCGGGGCAAACTCATTCTCCCAACAGCCCGACCTTTCCGGACTGAAACGCGGGTTGCGATGCAGTTCGCCAGGTTCGAGGTTCCCGCCGGCGCGGGAACGCCGGGTCCTTCCCAAAGCTGATACGCGATAGCCGTGGGCGGGGACGAGGATTTGTTGGTAGCTGGGATGATGGTGATGGTATATAATGTGGGCGCTTCGGATTTCGCCTCGGGAACGGCGGGTTGGCACCAATACCACGCCACCGAATTCAGGAAAAACACCTATGATGCAAACGCACCGCCAGCCCCTTTACGCGGCCAAAGACCGCGTCCCCTTCAACCTCACCCTGGTACTGGCCCTGGGAATAGCAGCCTGGGGGGCCGGAGCCGTTTTTGGCCTCTGGGACATGGGGGGCAATCCCAACCTGATCTTCCTGCTGGGTATTGCCGTGGCCATTTATACGTGGCTGTTCACGCCGCGGGAATACCTGGTGTATGAAGACGCCTTTTGCGTCGCGTACGGCAGGCCGCGGGTGAAGACCATCCACTTCAGCAACATAGCCGTGATAGAAATGGGGTCCATGGCGACCCTGGACCAGTTGCGGGTGCGGCCGGTGCGGGGACGGCGCCAGGCCATCCGGGTGCGGGAGCCCGACGCCTTTTTTGACGCCCTGGAAGCCGCGCTGAACACCTACCGCGATACCCACCCCGACGAAAACGTCCCCTTCCAGGTCACCGGACGTGAGCAGCCCGGCGAGGCGGAGGTGATTGAGGGGGATCCGGTGGTAATGGCGGACGCGGGGGCCGCCGTCGAGGAAGACCCGCAGGTACGGGAAGAGGAACCGGCCGAGGCTGGCGAGACGGCAGCGGCCGAGACGGAACGGGCGCCGGAGGCTTCGGCGGTGGATTCCGTGGCGGAAGAAGCGGTGGATTCCGTCACTGACGCAGAGGCGGAGGGGGGCGAGGACGCGGCAGAGGCGGGCGAGGACGAGGACAAGCCACAGGAGCCAGGGAACCGGGGCTTTTACTGACCTGTTCCCCGATCCCCGGCCTGTTCCGGCGCTGCGGCTCTTCTACTCGCTATAAACGGGGCGCTCCATTTCGAAAACGTCGGCGGTGTGGCAGTACATGCTGCCAGCCAGGCGGCCGGTGGGCTTGAGCAACTGGTGGTTGATCCGGTGACCGTTGATCAGGTCGTCGCGAATGTGCATGTAGATTACCTCGCCGATGACCAGGCCGTGCCCACTTTCAGGGTTCACCCCCAGGTCCACCACCTGCTTCAACCGGCACTCCATGTTCACGGGCGACTCGGCGACCCGGGGAGCCTTGACCTTGACCGACGGGGCCTCGGTAAGGCCCGCCACCTCGAACTCGTTCACCTCCACGGGGAACTCGGCGGCGGTCCGGTTCATGGCTTCGGCGATATCGTCAACCACCACGTTCACCACGAACTCCCCCGTCTCCTCCACGTTGGTCAGGGTGTCCTTGGCCTTGGAACCGGCACGGCGGGAGGAGGAAAAAACGATGGTGGGCGGTTCGGAAGCGACGGCATTGAAGAAGGAATAGGGGGCGAGGTTGACGATGCCATCGGTGGATATGGTGGAAACAAAGGCGATGGGCCGGGGCACCACCACGCCGGTAAGGACGCGGTAGAAATTATGCTCAAAGGTGTTGGGGTCGATCTGCAAGGCGGCACCTCTACAAGGTTTGGGCTGGGGCAATATTAACACGGATGGGCAGGATGGGGCGGAGCCCGCCGCAGGGCTCGGGATGACATTCAATTGAATGGCTATGACACTCACTGTAACAATTCAGAGTTGAGGGAATTGCCTGCCCATACACCCGTCATACCCTCCACTTCGTAGGGGCGCATGGCCATGCGCCCCTACCCAACCCACGGCTTCCACAGGTTCCAGGTTCCCCCCTGCGCGGGAACGACGGGTTTTCCAGC